>JBBUBB010000047.1:0-9295 GCA_038058445.1 Patescibacteria group bacterium | reverse complement strand
GAAAAGTGTCGAAGAATAATACTCGGACATGTTATGTGCTTAAATGCGATATTAAAAAATTCTTTGCCAGTATTCATCACGATACTTTATACACAATTATCAAACGATACATCGAAGACTCAGAAATGTACTGGCTACTCAAACAAGTTATATCTAGTTTCTACTCAACAGAAATAGGGGTGGGGTTACCTCTCGGAAACCTAACGTCGCAACTTTTGGTGAATGTTTATATGCACGAGTTCGATATGTTTATGAAACAAGAGTTGCGAGTACAATATTATCTCCGCTACGCTGATGATTTTGCCGTTTTGTCGGAGGATAAGAAGTATCTAGAAGAGTTACTGCCCAAGATGGAGGCATTTCTAATCGATAAACTTAAACTAAAACTCCACGAGGATAAGGTTTATATTAAAACATATGCTACTGGCGTAGATTTCTTAGGTTGGATTCATTTTCCACACCATAGACAGATTCGTACCACAACAAAAAGAAAGGTTATTAGGAAGTTAAAAGGATATTCTAAGCCAGAGACGGTAATTTCGTACAGAGGGTTGCTTGATCACGGGGATACTTATGAACTTCAAAGGAGAACGGGGTTAGTTCTTGGGGAATAAGTCGGCATGCTATAATAAATACCTGCAATGATTCAATTCGTTAATGTATCAAAAGTTTTTCCCAACGGTGCTATTGGCATCGAGCATGCCAACCTAGGGATTGAAAAAGGTGAATTTGTCACTGTTGTTGGCCCCTCTGGTGCTGGCAAAACAACTCTAACTAGATTTATCTCTGGGGAAGAGTCTCCAACTGAGGGGACTGTTCTTTATGACAATGTAGACATCCAGTCATTCTCTGGTGCCGAGCTCACTGCTCTGCGAAGGCGTATAGGTACGGTCTTTCAGGATTTTCGTCTTCTACCAAACAAAACTGCCTATGAAAATATTGCTTTTGCCATGGAGGCAGCAGGTAAAAGTGATGAAGAGATTATTTCTGATGTGCCGCATGTACTTCAGCTCGTTGATCTTCAAGATCGAATGTATCACTTCCCAAATCAACTCTCTGGTGGAGAGAAACAACGACTAGCTATTGCTCGGGCTATTATTAACCAGCCAGAGATATTGATCGCTGATGAGCCTACTGGCAATCTTGATCATGCCAACACCGCAGAAGTTATTCATATTTTAAAAAAGATTAATGACTTAGGTACAACCGTGATCCTCACTACACATGATAGACAGGTTATGGATGCTATTCCGTCGAGAGTGGTAACAATGGAAAGGGGACTGATTGTTGGAGACGATAAAAAGCCTAGCATTAAGGTATAATCAAATTATGTTTTGGGTCACCATAAAAAGAGTATCAAAATCAGGGTGGATCAATTTTAAGAGAAATGGTCTTGTTTCGTCAGCTTCAGTTCTCGTCACGACCATTACCCTTTCTGTTATCACAGCGCTTTTTCTATTTAACGCTTCGCTCTCTTCAATGATTGTCTCGCTGCAGGATAAGGTAGACATAGCAGTTTATTTCACCATAGATGCACCTGAGGAAAAAATATTGGCTCTTAAAGATACGCTTCAGAATATCCCCGAAGTTAAATCTGTGGAGTATGTATCTGCCGACGAAGAAGTCTTAGCATTCCGAGATCGGCACGCCGATGACTACCTGACTCTCCAGGCACTCGACGAGCTCGGCGGTAACCCTTTTGGTGGGTCCATTCGTATCAAGGCTAAAGATTCTGCTCAGTATGAGTCAATTGCATCACTTCTTGAAGGAGATAGTCAGGTGGCGCGTGACAATAGTCAGATCATTGAACGCATCAACTTTGCTCAAAATAAAGTAGTCATCGAAAGACTGAATATGCTCATTGATGGCTCTCGAAAGGCGGGGGGAGCCACAACTCTTATCTTGGCTATTATTTCAATAATAATAATGTACACAACAGTTAGACTCACTATTTATATGTCTCGTGAAGAAATCGGCGTTATGCGACTTGTGGGGGCCAGTAGTTCTTATGTACGGGGACCGTTTGTGGTTGAAGGCATGCTCTACGGATTTTTTGCTTGGCTTATCACACTTCTCATGTTTTTACCTATCACCTATATCATTACTCGGCAAATAGGGAGTTTGATGTCAATGAATTTATATCAATACTATGTCTCACACCTTTTCTCTATTGGTTCCCTAGTTTTACTTGTTGGGCTTGTTCTCGGAGCGCTCTCAAGCTTCTTGGCAGCACGAAGATATCTCAACGTCTGATTATAGCCATGTACACAAAAGCTTCTTGGCAGCACGAAGATATCTCAACGTCTGATTATAGCCATGTACACAAAGTTATAATGAAAGCTTCTATTATCTTAATAATGTGCGATAGCATTAATTTCAGTTAATGTGGTAAAATATTACCATGTCTATTTCAGAAGATATATTAAAAGTTTTAACTGAACCAAGATTTCGACATAATGGTCTTTGGGTAAACTTAGTGGGGTTTCCAGTTTTTGGTTTTAAAAATAAGAAATCTATAGTCAATGCATTAAGTTATTTGAGGAGTAAAGATTACATAACTATTGAGGCTGATCATATAAAGGTATCATCAAACGGTAAAGAGTATTTAGCTAGGAAGCAGGCCATGTTGAGAGTTTTTAAGTCACCATTTTCTAAAAATGCACCTAAGAACCTATTAGTTCTTTTTGATATACCAGAGAAAAGAAAGCCTGAAAGAGAATGGTTTCGGAGGCAATTAATTGATTTTGGCTATAATATGGTTCAAAAAAGTGTCTGGTTAGGGCCATCGCCTTTGCCAAAAGAGTTTGTCGACTATGTAAAGAAAATTGGCTTGAAAGATGGAATCAAAACATTTAAACTAGCTAAAGGAATTAAGCTAGAATAATTCTGAAGTTTATACTATCGCTTAAGATTCAGACACTGGTTAATCTAATAAGGATGATATGAAAAAAGAAATACAAAAAAATAAAATACATAGACTTAGATTTGCTGCCAAAAATAAAGAGACTTGGGATTTTATCAAGAGTGGTAAGAAAAAAGTTGAAACACGAGCTGGGACCATTAAATATCAAAGAGTACAAAAAGGGGATACTCTGGTACTTTGTTGTGGTAAGTCTCATTTAGAGAAAAAAGTAAAAAAAGTTCGCCACTTTAAAGCATTAGATTCAATACTGCGTGCATATAAATATTCTCAAATCAATCCTGGTATTAAATCAAAACAAGAAATGGTAGATAGGTGGTATTCTTTTCCTGGTTACAAAGAAAAGATAAAAGAATTTGGTATCCTCGCATTTGAGTTAGAGTAGGTATACACTTCCTATATGTCTACACGAACAATTATTGCTTTGCTCATACTAGCTGGTGCTATTGTCGCTATTCGCTATGATAAAAAATCAGCCACTACTCCGATTACTCCTATTCAAATAGCATGTACCCAAGAGGCCAAGCAGTGTCCCGATGGCTCTTATGTTGGTCGTACTGGTCCACAGTGTCAGTTTGCTGAGTGTCCTAAGAGCACTCCTGTACCATTATTGGGAACTGGGATAGTAAATGGCGTGATCACCACATCTCCTTCTTGTGGCGGACCGGTTAGAATGCCACCTGATCCAAACTGTGGGCCAAAACCTTATCAAACTACTATCTCATTCTTTAGTTCAACAAGTAAGCCTTATAAAACCTCTTCTGATTCAAATGGTAAGTATTCTATAAAACTACCTGCCGGGACATACAAAGTTCAGGCTGAAGGTGGACAAACTCTTCCGTCTTGTCCCGAAGAAGCTGTGGTTGTACAGTCAAATAAAACTGTTACCAAAGATATTGATTGCGATTCTGGTATTCGTTAAGGCCACACTTCCGCCTTTACACAAGGTAATGGCCTCTTTGGCCATGCGTCTTTAATAGTGTAGGCCGGCTTATTACCAATTAATTCCTACACATAAATTATGAAACATTCAAAAATAATGCCTATAATCGCGGTCCTTATGCTTGTTGCTGTAACAGCGCCAGCATATGCGCTCGATGTAGGACTTAATGGAAATCTTAATACTAATTCTGATTATAATCGAAAAAACGATGATAAGGATTCACGGATTCGCACACAAGCCATAATGAACGCTGACCTTTCTAGTCGCGTTAAGGCTTGGGCAATCAGTGCTGGTACTGTTGGTCAGGTGACTGCAGTGGCCACTGGTTCTCTAACAATCAAAACTGCTTCTGGTGAAATTTTTGTTGTCTCTACTACTGATGCTACTGTTCGCCGTGGAGAAAACAGTAATAGTACTTCAGCTATTGTTGTTGGGGACACTGTCTATGTATTTGGTGTAAAAAATGGCTCCGCTATTGCCGCCTCAACAATTATTGTTGGTAAGAGCAAAAGTGAAGTACAACCAAATGATGAAGAAAAGCGTAAAGCATATTTTGGAGTGATTACTGCCAAGACTGATACTACACTTACAATTATGAGTGCTAATAACACTCTCTATACTGTAACCATTACAAATGCTCAGATCTGGATTAACAAGACAAAGCAGTCTTCAATTTCAGGGCTTGTAGTAGGGGACAATGTGATGGTTCAGGGTGATCTAAATGGATCAACAATTGCCGCTAAGAAGCTTATTGCAATTCACTTACCGCTTGGAACTATTGTTGGTAAAATCACCGCAGTTAGTGGTACAACGCTCACAGTCATGGGTTCTGATAATAAAGTTTATACAGTCCTAGCTGGGAGTGCTGAAATAAAGGCAAAGGGAAACAAGGATAAGGATGAGGAAAAAAACTCAAGTCTAAGCAATCTTGTTGTTGGGGACTCAGTACTAGTTAAGGGAGACCTTAGTGGTACAACTATCACCGCCAAGAGCGTGACAGAAATGAAAATCAAGGGTGGTTTCTTCCACCGATTTGGCCTCTTCTTCAAAGGGATGCTTGGTAAGAAGTAAAACATTTAATTTTAACAGGATTATAAACGTTTGACTCCAAACAAAGAAGCAAAAAGCGTCTCGCAAGGGACGCTTTTTGTATGAGATCAAGGCTTACTATAATAAAGTGAAGTTGGTATACTATAAACAGCACATGACCTACTTATTATTTCATGGACGACATATCATCCAAACTACCTTTCAAGAGAAATACTTGAGTGAAGCCCTAAGTCTCCCTATAGAAAAGTTACAAGTATTTGAGGGGGTGTTACCAAAAGATGACAAAATCACACACGTAATATTTGCTGTTACTTCTGCTAATAAGGCAAACTCACGATTCAATCCACTACCTCTATATCTACGCACTATATCTATTGATAGGTTTTTTAAACCCATTCATGACACTCTAGGAGTAACTCATAGCATAGTCCCAGTTCCACATTTTGATCCGACAGACAAATATGTTGAGCTTCTGCTCAAAGAAATAAAAGAGGTGGAACACATTGACCTAACCCCAGAAAACACAGTCGTCTTAGCTTCAACTCCATTTCTCATAAATATGTATCATTCCAAAGGTTTTTCAGTACTTACTGCTGAATACAACCTTGAATCAAAATCTTATATCGCAACACCTCCAACCAAACTTGTTGAAAAACTTTCGGGCCTAAGCAGTTGGGATGAGGATACTTCTTTTGTAAAACAATTAGCGGCTTCAACAATATCTTTCTGGCGTGATTATACAATAGCCCCTAAGCTTATTCAGTCAATCTGGAAAGAGCCATTATTAACTGAGAGTGGTTCGCTAACAGAAACACGAAATTACTCTACCTATGCTGCTGGTATGGGGCATACAGAGTTACTTGATTTAAAATATAAAGACATAAAAGGAGCGATCATACCCGGAAGAATTGTTGATGAAGGGTGTGCTGATGGTGCACTTATGACAAAAATTACGCACGACTTTCCCGACTCTGATGTTATTGGCATTGAAATAACAAGTGAATTTTTGGCTCGTTGTCACGAACGTCAGAGGGCTGGGGAGTTTGGTGGTACATTTGTATTTTTCCATCAAAGAAATCTCATGGATCAAATATTTGAAGACGAGTCGATTGATACAACTATTTGCAATTCGACTACACATGAAATCTGGTCGTATGGTAATAAAGAAGAAAGCTTGCAAAAATATATCACTCTTAAGTATAAACAAACAAAACAAGGAGGACGACTAATAATTCGCGATGTGGTAGGACCAGAGCATAAGGAGCAGGAGGTTTATATGCATCTGAACAGCGATGATGGGAGCAATAACAATATATTTGAAAACCCCACTTCTCCAGAAGATTTCTCTAAACATATTGCAGGGCTTTCTACAGAAGCTCGGTTCTATAGGTTTGCAAAAGAATATCTTGGTGATATGCGTAAAAAAGGGAAACGAGGAGATGATACAAAGATTGTTTTTACTGAAAAATTGCTTGATGGCAAGAAGTTTTTTGTGCTAAGGCTTAAGGACGCTGTCGAGTTCATGACAAAAAAAGATTATGTTGATAACTTCATTAGCGAGCTAAATGAAGAATTTGCTTTTTTCTCGTTTACTGACTGGAAGGGTCTATTATTGGAAACTGGGTTCACTATTTTGGAAAATCAGAATGAATCAACAATTACTTCACGAGCGTACTCGAATCCATGGATAGTCGAACATCGTTTCAAAGGAAAGGTGGATTTGTATATTATGCAACACGACATTTTGACGCCCTACCCATACCCTCCAACCAACATGGTTTTAGTTGCAGAAAAGTAAAAAGCCGCACTCAAAATGAATGCGGCATTGTGTTGGCAAAAGAACACTTAGATTATTTGTGCCCGGCTACGAACCTCCTTGAAGGTTTGTTCGTTTTTCATACGACCATTTTCGAATACAAGATTAAGCTCAGTGGGTAAATATGAATCTTCATATCGAGTAGTCTTGTATACTTCTTTTTCTTTTACTAATTTTAAGAGACCGGCCTTAGATCTTTTCCCTGGGTCGGTGACTGGATCTTTGAAAACATCTCTCCAGACACCACTGACGCATACTGATGAACACTTAAAGGCAAATTTTAATGTATCCCGATTCACCTTTTGCAGTAATCCACCTCCAGATCCAAAGGCTATGTTGTCAGCTGACCACGAATCTTTTTTCATAGCCTCAAGTATAGTTTCCACCATAGCAGCATCGATCCCGTCTCCTTGAATGATACGGACATGAGGGTCTAGCACTTTGTACCCAGCGTGGTTTATCGTATATCCAAAGATGTCTCCAAGTATATTGAGTACCTTGAGGACTACAGTGGGAGGATGCCCACTATCAGGTCGAAGGATAACAACACCGTCTCTCATAAGTACTTTTTGCCTTAATTCTTTACCCCAGATTTCTTTTAAGGCATTGTAGATATCATAGCTGTCAATGACGATAGCAACAGGGCCAGTAGGGAAGACATCTAGCATATTGTTGTATGCTTGTGCCTCGTTTTCTTTACCCCATGATGTAATCGTAGAGTACTCGGCCGCCGGTATGGAATATCCAGCCATGGCTTCATCATAGAACTCTCTTGCAAGACCAATACCTGCAAGTGTGTCAGTCCCTTTGAAGTTTAGTAAATGCGCAGCAGCACCAAGACCAGCTGACTCAATAGAGGTACTTCCTCTAAACCCGAAGTCATGAAGTTTGAAATCTATAAGATCGGGGGACCCTGTTTCCATTAAGTATTTGAGAATTGTTTTTTTCATCTCTCTACTTTGGGTAGCTACTGTTGTTGGGTACCATACTTGTGAAAGAATAGTCTCCATGTAGTTGGTGAGGAAGGCAGTTTTAGGATCAGTATTTACAACCGTCATTAGTACATTGTGATTTGGTACAACAGTTCCTTCGTCTACGGCACGGATTTCCAATGGTAGATTCCCACCCCATTCTTTAAGAATGTGACTCCACCCAGCTTCGTTGAAGTATTCATCAGAGCCAAAGTGCTCTCTGAAATACTTTTTTGCATATAGAATCTTTTCTTCAGTTACTACGGGCCCAGAGAGATATTCTTTAAGGATATATTGCAATCCAAAGAACACCGCAGACCCATATGCCCCACCCCTACTTTCAAAGAAAGAAAAGATGTGTGTAGTATCTTGGGGGAGTTGCTTCCAGTGTGTGACTTTGTAAGAGTCAGTCATAAGCAAGATGTTTTGTTGTTCTGAATTCTTTTTCATAACAAGTAATTTAATTGTTTAAGAATTTGTTTTTGATGTAAGAGATTGCTAACTCAGCAATCTCTGTGTGAAATGATGCTATGCCGGTTAAGGCTTGATCAATGTGCACCCACAAAACTTCGTCAATGTCGTCTCCTGGGGTCGGTACCCCGTCGATAAAAGGAACTACAAATAGTGTAGTTAATACACTATCTCTGGATCCATTATATCGATAGTCGTTAATCTTTTTTGATCCGACATATTCTGGTGTTCCCACGGTGATTGAAGGTATTTCTTCCGCAAGCTCACGAAGAGCAGCATCAGTGTGAGATAGGTCAACAGTATCAACGAAGCCACCGATAATTCGGTGTTTTCCATTGTCTGTGATTTTCTTACCAATAAGTAGCTCGATACCTGCTTCTGTTTTTCTATAAGGTACTACATCAACTGTACTGTAAACGATAGGAAACCTTTTCATATGTGAGTAAATAATCCCTTTTCTGAAGTCGACTGTATCAATTGCCTCAAAGCATTCCTTACTTCGAATTTCTGTTGCGGAGGAACTCTTGATTGGATCTATAACCATTACCGGAAGTTCCCCACTATAACAATCCAAGAAACTTTGTCTAGATCCGTACACAGTAATTGCGTCATTGATGAAGGTGTTTTTCAGTAGGGAATCAAGGTTCTCAGACCACTTTTGATCTGAGGGTAAATCAGCAATAGATAATACTACTGCGCTTGGGAATGATGAGTGAATCATCTTTGTTCTCGTATCGATATCCAGTGGGTACCGATCAGTAGGGTTTCCTCCGTGAGTACCTAGTACTACACACAAAGTGTCATGACATCTTTGCACTGCGTTTAGGAGATAGGAGTGTCCGCTGTGAAGGTAGGGAGTTTCAAATCTGCCTACAGCAACACCAATAGTTTTCTGTTTCATATATTTAGTTTTTAATGAACAAATGTTCCGAACTATATGCTCGGGTTCAATCACTCAGGAAAGTAGTTGGATCCAAGTATATAGTTAATTTAAGAGTTACACTAACTGAGGATATAAATTAAGGCTTGGTATTCATGGATTTATCTTAGGATATTATCTATTGCTTCAGTAGCTTTTTTTAGTCGTTCTTCCTTAGTTCGACTTACTACAATATAGTTTCGAC
>JBBUBB010000046.1:0-2476 GCA_038058445.1 Patescibacteria group bacterium | reverse complement strand
CGCTTAGCAGGATTCGAACCTGCGACCGTCTCCTTAAGAGGGAGCTGCTCTACCAACTGAGCTATAAGCGCATTTATTGATTTGTAAAATCGTTGCAAAAGTGCAAAAAAACTATACCATGGGCGGTATATGCAAGCAATCCTAATACTTCACGATATCAGAAGCGCCCAAAATGTTGGTTCACTTTTTCGTACTGCTGATGCCGTTGGTATTTCTAAGATATATCTCAGTAGCATCACACCTTCTCCAGTAGACAGATTTGGCCGTGCCCGCTCTGATATTATCAAGACATCCCTAGGTGCAGAAAAAAGTATTTCTTGGGAACAATATCAGGACATCCAAACCCTAATTGAAAAATATAAAAAAGAAAATTTTGAAATAATAGCCATTGAACAAGCAGAAAATTCAGTTGATTATAAAACAATTAAACCAAAAGAAAACATATTATTCATTCTTGGCAATGAAGTTGAAGGACTTAAGAAAGATATTCTAGAAGCCGTAGATATTATTGCTGAGATACCAATGGCAGGGGACAAGGAATCTCTAAATGTATCAGTAGCTGGTGGGGTTGCCTTGTTTCGAATACTTAATAAATAGCTATCTATTCTTTAGTTCATCAATTTTGTAAGGCCTCCAGCCTTCAATAGGGGCGGGTTGTTCGAGTAGTGGGCGATTTCGATTTTCGTAGCGAGTAGCTCCTCCGGTGATAAGCCACAGAACCCAAAGCCCGACGAATGCATATATAAACCATTTTAGTTCTCCCATATGTAGTAAGTTTATAGAGTTCATAAAGTTTGTAAAGTTCATAAAGTATTTAGAACTCCTTTATAAACTTGATAACTTTTAACTTTATAACTCACTTCTGGTGAATGTTGCAAAAGTGAGCACTACGAGCTCCGACTATAACCCTGCATATTTTGCCCTTACAACCTTTTTTCTTACACTCAGTTCCAGTGAGCCTGTAGGCGTTGTGGTCATTCTGAAATTTACCTGCTTTTCCATCTATGTCTCGGTAGTCACTCATTGAGTCTCCGCCGAAGTCTATGCCTCTTTGTAAAACATTTTTCATAGCGATATACATCTTTTTAAACTCCCCATCAGTTATTTTCTTGACCTGCCTAAGTGGGTGAACGCCTGCTCCCCAAAGAAGCTCATCACCATAGATATTACCAATTCCGGCAACAACCTTGTGGTCCAATAACGCAACCTTTATTGGCACATTAGGTCTACTTTTTATTCTCTTTTTAAATTCTTCTAATGAAAATGATTTGTGAAGTGGTTCTGGACCATGATGCTTGAGGTGTATCGAGGTAAACAACTCGGAAGTTTTAATAAGCGTTACTTTTGCAAACTTACGAACGTCTGAGAGTACCAAGTGCTTTCCTTTGTTTAAAGCGAAGACAACATGAATAAATCTATTATACGGGTCTCGTAGAGCCTCATTTTTCTCATTATTATGAGGCAACCATTTGTTTTGTTTTTTGCTGTAGTCGTACTTTCCATACATCATATGTCCAGTCATTTTCATGTGTACCAAAATAGTGTAACCATTCGATATGCGAATCAGAATATTTTTAGCTCGGCGCTCGGCTTTCACTATTTTTGCGCCAGTAACAATCTTCTGGAACTTTTTATAAAAAGCCAAGTCTTTCAGAGTTCCTCGAAATTGTTTAATAGGGCGGGGTGTAGCCAAATCAGTCCAGACACTTTTTATAGTCTGTCCTTTAGCTCGACGGTTTATACCATCCACAGTAGTTTGTACTTCAGGAAGTTCCGGCATTATTTTTGTATCCTTTGTAGCGCTTGAGTTATTTGTTTCTCGATAGTCAGGGTCGCATCTATCATGCCTACGACAGGTCTGATTTGGGCGTCTTTGTAGCCGAGAGAGAGAAGTGCTTCGACAAGGTCAGTACTGGCTCGATGTTCTGAGATAGCGAAGTTATCAACCTTATCTTTAAGATCAATTACCACCTTCTCAGAAGTTTTTTTACCAATTCCTGGGACTAAAGCGATAGCTTTGGCATCACCTGTCTTGATAATTCGTACAAGGTCGGGGAGGGTATAGAGCGTGAGCATCTGAAGTGCAGTTTTTGGGCCGACGCCACTAACACTAATGAGAATTTTGAACAAATCTTTCTCGTCAGGGGTTTGGAAGCCATATAGTTCGTGGGCATCATCCTTGATAACCAAATGAGTAAACAAAGAGACCTTTTCGCCAACAACTAGACTCGAGGGTGGGGTGAAAACACTATAACCAATGCCGCCAATATCGACAATAAGCTCTTTATCTTTTTGTTCTATAAGTACTCCAGAAATACGGGCAATCATAGCCATATCATAGCAAACTATTGTCATCCTGACCCTTTTTTGCTATAGTCCTCCACACATATGCCAATCACCAGAAATGCCAAAAAAGCTCTTCGCTCTTCCCTTAAAAAGAAGGCGATGAATGACCGCACCAAGAAGAACCTGAAAG
>JBBUBB010000045.1:0-11358 GCA_038058445.1 Patescibacteria group bacterium | reverse complement strand
AACTATTCACTTCTTGGCTCCATCAGAACCTGTAAGAAAACTTTTTCTTCTGATTCAGAAAACGGGCTTTGATACTTGATTGTTCCACCTCTGTCTGAATACTTTCTGGTGTTGTCAAAAGTGGCCTCAACTTTGTCCCGAGACATTTTCAATAAATCAATTTGTTCTCTTACGGCCTTGGCTAAACCTTCAACGGATTTTTCTTCAAAAACAAGGGTTGAATTCTTATTACTTGAAAGCGAGAAGTAAGCAAAAAAATGTGGTTTGTCGTTTAGGCTGTTAGATATCTTATAGATATGCTCTAAAATTACATAACTCATAAAAATTAAGTTTGTACTTACAATACAAGATTAAAACTATTTGTCAATCTATCTCTTAGAATGAAACTTTTTGTGAACCTCGCGCAAATGCTTATCCGTAACATGAGTATAGACCTGAGTAGTTGCGATATTGGCGTGGCCGAGCATCATTTGAACAGAGCGAATATCAGCGCCGTTGGAAAGGAGGTCGGTGGCAAAGGAGTGACGCAAGACATGGGGAGTAACTTTTTTAGAAATACCAGCTTTGATTGCATAATGCTTCACAATGCGTTCGATAGATCGGGGAGTAAGTCGTCTGTCGCTTCTACTAACTCCATTCAATGCGACATCTGTAAACATGGGCTCATCCATATCTTTGCGTGCTTTCAAATATGTTCTGATGGCATCCTTGGCATCGTCTGACAAAAAAACCACACGCACTTTCTCGCCCTTACCGCGAATTGAAAACTCATCTTTGGATAAATCCAAATCTCTGTTTAGTGAACATAGCTCTGACAGACGAAGACCGGTAGAAAAAAATAGCTCGATAAGTGCTTTGTCACGAAGACCTTTGGTTGTAGAAAGATCTGGAGACTTGAGAAGGCGATTAAGTTCATCAGTAGAAATAAGATCCAAATGTCTTGCCCCAGTTTTAGCAAGCTCAATAACATCGGGCGATATAGCAGAAATATTTCTCTTGCGACAATACTTCAGAAATGATCGCAGGGCGATCATGTAGTAGTTCTGAGTATTTTTTTTCATAGTGCCGGCAGACTGCCCTTTTGTTTTTATACCAGAGGAACGATTGAGCTTGAGCCGAAATTCTCGGAGACTATCTTCGGAAATATCTTTCACATTTTTCACTTTCATATCAGAAGCAAATCGTGTGAGATAATGATCGTAATTTTCAACCGTTTTCAGACTCCGTCCTTTTTCTATTTCTATATATTCGAGAAACTGTCGTTTGGCACTTTGGAAATCCATATGTAAAGTATACCTCTTTTCCTAAAATATTGTGCGACCCAATAAAAAAACACTGCAAAAGCAGCGTTTTATTCCCAGTGGGTGACACCTTCTATAGCTTCATCTAAAAATCGAAAGAAAATATTTTTCATTCTTGCATAATCATTTAGATCATCCACCCGAAGCACATAGGTACTAATTTTAGGATACCGCTGAATGTGCCTCTCGAGAAAAGCCTGAGAAGATTTTAAATTAAATTCAATTGTAAAAACATTTTCTTTTCCTATAGGTTTATACCCTATCACAAAGTCCACACCTCTTTTTCTATCAGCATTTATACTGACATGGTTTGCATACAAAATAAGAGTCGGGTACTCCATTTTCAATCTTACAAGGAACTTTTCTAAAAGGATTTCCTTTTCAAATCCTTTTATCTGCTTTTCCAACATCTCCCTTACTTCTTCTGCGATTTTTTTTTGCATCTGTGTAGCTAGAAGTGGTTACCTTGATATTACCGTCACAAAAACTTTTGACTACCACGACTTCACTGCGGTGTTTAGAAAGTGAAATTTTAAATCTGATCTCAATCTCTCGATATGCACTAACAAAAAAGATATACTCAATACTTTTTTCTGAAGGAATGAGTTCTTCTTTTTTGATAGTAAAAGATCGTATGATTAAAAACTCTTTCTTTAAAAGCATTAAAGCTTTCGTGCATAAGCCCCGGGCATGCCTTATTGATTTTTGGTTTTCAAAGTGAAAACCAATATGCTCTTCTATAACTTTATTTCCCAAAATTCCCTCCTTTTTTTGTTTTTTTTATACTACCACACCACTTGTAAATGTCCAATCCATGATTTGGGCTGGCACTTGCTTTTTTGGGTGGTTTGTGTTATTCTACAAAAATGTTAACGACCAAGAAAAAACAAGCAGTTATTAAAAAGCACCAAATTCACGAGAAAGACACTGGGTCTAAAATCGTTCAAGTTGGCGTGCTTTCTGAAACTATTGACCGCCTAGCGGACCATTTGAAGAAACACAAGAAAGACAACCACTCTCGAAGAGGGCTTATCAAGATGGTGGCAGACCGCCGAAGTCATCTAAAGGCATTAGAGAAAAGTAATCCCAAACAACACGCTGCTGCATTAAAAATCGTAAAGCAATAAACAAAATTCCGCCTCTCCGGCGGATTTTGTTTTCTGGGGTATACTTAAGTTATGGTCACGTACAAAACATACGGAGACTACAGGAGCCTCGAAACTCCCTTATTTACATAATATAAAAACGAGAAGAAACAATATGTGCTCGTTTCGTACGTGATGGCAATCATTAAACAAAAAGAACAGCGTGTGGGAGTCTTTATCGATACTCAAAATCTATACCACACTGCCAAGAATTTATATAAGAAGAAGGTGAATTTTGGGGCAGTGCTTCGTGATGCGGTCGCTGGTAGACAACTCATCCGGGCTATCGCTTATGTTATTACTACTGAAAATGAAGATGAGAAAGCATTTCTCGGGGCCCTCGGCAAAGCTGGTATTGAAACCAAAGCCAAAGATCTTCAAATCTTTTTTGATGGGAGCAAAAAGGCAGACTGGGATATTGGACTAGCTATTGATGCGGTTACTATGGCTCCGAAGCTAGATGCCATCGTTATTGTTTCTGGTGACGGTGACTTTGTCCCACTTTGTAATTTCCTAAGATATCACCATGGTGTGCAGGTCGAAGTTATGACTTTCGGCAAATCTGCTTCTGCATCGCTTAAGGAAATTGCGGATGAATTTATTGACCTTTCAGAAAACGCTAAGAAATATTTGATTGGTTATCATTAAACTATGGAGCCGGAAAAAGGAAAAGAGGAAAATATTCCTGCAAAAAAATCTACTCATACTTATGCTGATGACTTATCAAAAGCGTTAGATACTACAGATGCTAGAGTAGTTCAAGAACTCCTGACAGAAGGACGCGAGCGTGAAGCAATAGAAAAAGGAGAGGAGATACGCGCCCATCAGAGAGGTTGGTATAAAGCTGGTGCAATCATTCTCATTATTTGTACTCTCTTGGCATTTGGTTATAGTGTTTATTATTATACGCATCTCACCGTAGTAACAGAGAAAGCAGTATCTGTAGGAGTATTTCCTAGTACAAGCGTAATAGTGGCAGTAGACACTGACATTCGAAATGCCATAAAGCTTTTGAGTGAAGATACAACACTAGAAGAATCTAGACCTTACCTTGTTTCACTCGTAAGTGACCAGAGTACACTTGCATTACTTACACCTGCGGAATTATTTTCCTTTTTTGAAGCCAAGGCAAGTGAACCACTTATTACTTCATTCAACTTAGTGCGCCTTGGTATAATGAGCACCCAGGAGGGACATATTCCGTTTGTTATTGGTGTGACGAAAGACGCTGAGATTTCAGCCAAAGAACTTCTAATCGCTGAGCCGACACTTCTCCAGACTCTTTATCGACCACTAGGCATTGATATGAGTGGTCATGAAACAGAAATTGGAAAATCATTTTCAGGCGAGTATTTATACAACATTCCCATAAGAGCACTTCGTTATGACAGTGATGAAGAAAAGGGTAAACTGTTATTCTTTTATGCTAGAGTCTCTGACGATATAGTAGTTTTCACTACTTCTCCAGCTGTCCTAAAAGCTATATACGACAGCCTGATTCGCCAGGGACGCTAGGACTTGTCTGAAAATTAAACAGCGCTTGCTCTTTGGTGGTGGCATGCTACTATTGTCCCCATGGATACAAGTAAGTTCAAAGAAACACTACTAGCAGAGCAAGCACTCCTTGAAGGAGAGCTAAAAAATATTGCCCGCTTCAATAATGAAACAGGGCAATGGGAAGCAACGCCTGATACAGAACTAATGAATGCGTCGGATGACAATGATGCAGCTGATCGCTTCGAAGACTTTGAAGAGCGCACTAGTATGCTCACTACTTTGCAAGCTCGCCTCACCGATGTGAAGGATGCACTAATAAAAATTGAGAATGGAACTTATGGGAAATGTGAAGTCTGTGGTAAACCCATCGAAGCCGACCGCCTCGCTGCCAACCCCGCCGCTCGCACGAACAAAGAGCATATGAATGGATAGTAAGTTGAAAGTTATCAAGTTTGTAAAGTAAAAAGAAAAACCGTCTCACGCTCCGTGGGGCGGTTTTTTATTTTCTAACTTGTTTTAAAAAAATAATCGCAGTCTCACGATTAAAGATTTTTCTTTGATAAGTTTCGAGATCATATACCTCTCTACCTTTTGCTTTTACGACAACAACTTCTTGTTCTAATCGAGAGATAACATCACTTCTTTTATCCCACACTGGGCCCCATTGTAGTTCGTCTTCTTGAGCTGTTGTTGCTGCGCCTAAAGAAACTAATGAACATTGGTAGCCAGTAAAAATATATTTCATTTTTAACGCATCACGATAGGCAATAACATCGCCGAGCTCTCGAATAATAGATACCGTTGCGCCGATTTCTTCCATTAGTTCTCGAGACAGTGCCTCTTCCTTTGTTTCATCTTCTTCTACTCCGCCACCAGGAAGTGCCTTAGAAAATAATAAGACCTCGTCATTTTTGTTTACAATAACCGCTTTCACTGTCGGTCGATCAACATAGTCAGTCGGTTCAAAATCGTTGTCATTAAATGTAGCGAGTAGGTTCATACATCTAGTGTACTACAACACTTCGCGCTATACTTTGAGTCATGTTCTCGCGTATAGAAAGCGCACAACTATCAGGGCTAGGAGCGTCGGGTGTATCAGTCGAAGTAGATATTTCGCGTGGGCTTTATTTATTTCAAATTGTTGGTCTTCCTGACAAGGCAGTAGAAGAGTCTAGAGAGCGAGTTATTTCAGCACTAAGAAACTCTTTGGATATAAATCCAAAATCACAAAATGAAAAAGTGATTGTTAGTCTCTCGCCTGCAGAACTCAAAAAAGAGGGTGCATATTTTGATGTAGCAATCGCACTTGGATACCTAACTTCTACAGGAGTATTAAAAGGAGAAACTGATGGCAAATTATTTCTTGGAGAGTTATCACTTAACGGTGATGTAAAACCGATTCGCGGGCTCTTATCTATCGCCCAATGGGCGCGAAATGCAGGTTACACAGAAATTTTTATTCCCAAAGGCAATGAGGTCGAAGCGACATTGATCGACGGAGTAACTTTTTATCTGGTGCCAACTCTGACAGATCTCGTGTTACACATAAATGGAAGTGCAGTACTAGAGACAAGTACTTTTGTACCATTCGAGCACAAAAGTAGTGAAAGCATTTTGGACTTCGGTGATGTGCGTGGGCAATTAGCTGCTAAACGCGCTCTAACCATTGCAGCTGCAGGTGGACATAACATTGTTTTATACGGGCCTCCTGGAACAGGCAAGACAATGCTGGCCAAAGCGTTTCATGGGATTTTACCCACACCAGAAAATGATCACTTTCTAGAAGTGGCAACTATTTATTCTAGTGTTGGCCTCATAGACGATGCTATGAACAATCCTGTACCACTAAGATCTCCTCACCACAGCGCATCACACATCGCCATCATTGGTGGCGGACAAAACCAAATCCGTCCAGGAGATATTACACTCGCACATCGTGGGGTTCTTTATATGGATGAATTTCCTGAATTTGATAGAAGGGTTTTGGAAGCACTGCGCGAACCGCTTGAAGAAGGTTCAATAACTGTGGCAAGAGCCAAAGGCAGTGTGCGTTTCCCTGCAGATTTTATTTTGCTGGCCGCTATGAATCCGTGCCCCTGTGGTTATCGAGGAAGTGGCATCAAACCTTGTATATGTAGCGGGGCAGACTTAGCAAGATACAGTAAAAAATTATCTGGCCCAATAATAGACCGTATAGATATCTGGGTACCGGTCGCGCATGTCGAATACGAAACACTGCACCAAAATAGGGCTGACAAAGAAAGCGAAGGGATTAGAAAATTAATTGCTGATATTCGTGGTGTGCAATATAAGAGAAGTAACAAGCTTAACAAAGCGCTCTCAAGTAATGAAGTTCAAACAGGTAGTGGGCTCTCTGACATAGCCAAAGAAACACTCCAAAGATTTGCTCAAAAAATTCAACTCTCTCCTCGAGTCTATTTGCGCACTATCAAAGTCGCTCGCACCATTGCCGACTTAGAAAATTCCGAAACAATCGAAGAACCTCACATCCTCGAAGCCCTCCAATACCGCCCGAAGTTTGAATAAACAAAAAAGCCACATCGGTGGCTTCTGAGATTGGTGAGTTAGTAAAAAGAGGGTACGGATCAAACTACCTGCATCAACGGATACTTTTCTGATTGCCTAAATACCAGCTTGATATAAAATCCAGAATTAACTCCGCGAAGCAATTCGTTTGCTTCTGTGACAATACTAGCAGGATCTTTCGCATCTACGATGATCACTGTTTTTTTGGCAGGAATGATTTTGGCCTTCAGGTGGTCTGGCAACCAAATAATATTTAGCAGATCCTCGATGTTTTGAATACTTTTCCCTTCAAACAAAATTTTGAAGCAAAATATTTCGTCTGGTGTGAGAGGGTGTTTAGTCCTCTCTGGTATCACCTTTCGTTCATAAAATATTTCCCCTTCCTCGGTCCAGCCACAAAGCTCAGATTCGTGTGTGGTATTTGTTTGATTAAGCGCTTCATTTATAGCACTTACTATCCCTTCTGGGTCAGCTAGATTAATAACGATAATCTGTGACTTAGCGGGAACGATTACCACCTTAGCTTGTATGGCCAATATATCGTTTAGTTTCTCCTCAATATATTGCTTATTATTAACCTTACTTTTTGGGAAAAGAAAATCAAAGGCCTCTTTCTCTCTTTTTTTAACTAACTCTTCACTAAACCCCCGGCTGTGGTAGGTATAGGCTATTGAGTTTGTGATCATAAAGAACATTTTTCCTATTTCAGAATTTTGAAACGGGTAATTTGAGTATAGCTTTAGACCCATAACAAACCCTAAGTGGATAACCCATTTTTCAGCACTAGGACAGGGATAAAAATTGATATCAATACCCGAACCTAAACTAAGTTGTGTACAAAAGGTTTAAAGTAATTGTAATTTTTTATTTTTAGTACTGAGTTCCTTTTTTGTCTTGAGCAAATGGATTTGTGGCGCCACGAACTTCGAAGTGCAAGTGTGGACCAGTCGAACGGCCGGTGTTACCTGATAGGGCAATGACTTCGCCTTGTTCTACTGTTTCTCCCACCTCCACATCAATACGAGAAAGGTGAGCATAGCGCGTCTCGGTACCATTGTCATGTTTAATAGCGACATAGTATCCATACCCACCGTTCCATTTATTACTGTCTTTAGCAGTGATTACTACTCCAGAAGCAGCAGCTAGAACTTTACTACCTATTGGAATAGCCATATCAACAGCGTATTTATCGTGGGTACCCCGTGAAAGTCTGGCCCCTGGAGCCGGAACAATATAATAGTCCCCACTGTTATTAGTTGTGGTGACCTGTGGAGTGTTTGTTTCAGTAACCTTTGGTTCAGAAGACGGTACAACTTTTTTAACTGGTTTTACTATTGGCTTCGGAGCGGGGATTGGTTCACCGTCAGGGACAATAATTTCAAGGCCTGGAACAATTTTATCGGAACTATCTAGGTCATTAAAGTCTAAAATAGCAGTTTGTGAGACATCAAATTTGACAGCGATACCTGAGATGGTGTCGCCCTTTTTAACTGTGTACTGTATGCCAGAGACGGGCAAGATATCAAGTTTTTGTCCTACGCGAATGGTTGATTTTGCGGTTAAGTTATTAGCCCAGCGAATAGTGTTGGTTGAAATATCAAACTTATCGGCAATACCGGATAGTGTGTCTCCTTTGACCACAGTATATGTGGTTATAATAGGCTTATTGTCACTTCCTAGCGGTTCTTCTGAGATTGCATCAGAATTTTGACTTGGTCCTTCAAGTGAGGCATCGCCTAGGGTAATACTGTCATCCTTAACTAAAAATGAATTAGCTGATGAAGCAATAATAGAGTGGGCAGAGAGTCCTAGGACAACACTGACAACTGGGGTTAAAACTATGAGAAATAGGCGTCTTTTACGACTATTTGTTGTTTTTTGAGAAAACATAAGGGTACAGATAAATATGATAGCAGACTTTCCACCCCCTCTCTTATTTGGCCAGGGGATACACAATTCGTCAATTTTTCCATTTTCGGGGTACACTTGGTGCACAATGATACTAACAGGACTCAATGATGCCCAGAAAAAAGCGGTTTTGGCTACCGAAGGACCGCTTCTTATTGTCGCTGGGGCAGGGGCTGGCAAAACCAAAACCATAGTTCATAGAATTGCTCATATCGCTTCCCAAGGGACAGCCCCGAGCCAAATACTTGCTGTTACTTTTACTAACAAAGCAGCCAAAGAAATGCGAGAAAGGGCAGTAGAACTTCTTAAAAAGAGCAACACCGAAGGAAATCCGCCTCCGCCGGCTGGCGGATGGGGAGGTGGACCATTTATAAGTACCTTTCATAGTCTGGGTGTATTTTTGCTTCGTAAGTTTGGCGCATATGAAGGAAAGATAAAACGCTTCACGATACTCGACGACTCTGATACAAACTCTTTAATAAAAGAGTGTTTATTGGCAATGGGTCTAGACCCCAAGGTCCATGACCCAAGGACTATCAAAAGTATCATCAGCCGATGTGCTAATGCTCTGCAAAATCCAGAGGATTTAATCAGTGAAAGCAACCCAACATACCGATTGGCTGGAAGGGTTTGGCAGGCCTACAAAGCAGAAAAAGAAAAACAGCACGCACTCGACTTCGATGATCTAATTTTGCAAAGTGTAGAACTTTTGGAGAAAAATAGTGAGGCGCGTACTTGGTGCCAAAACACTTGGCACTACATACATATAGATGAGTACCAGGACACAAACGAAGTACAGTACCGTATCGCTCGAGCACTAGCAGGCGATAGAAAAAACTTATGCGTGGTTGGAGACTCTGATCAGAGTATTTATTCTTGGCGCGGAGCCAACATCAAAAATATTTTGGAATTTGAAAAAGATTATCCGGAAGCCCAAGTAGTATTGCTAGAAGAAAACTACCGATCAACCAAGACAGTACTGGGCGCAGCGAACGAAATAATAAAACAAAATGTTCACCGACAACCAAAAAATTTATTTACTAGTAAACATGATGGTGAACAAATTTCACTCTATGGAGCATACGACGAAGCTGATGAGGCGAAGTTTGTAGTTGAAAGATGTATTGAAAGAATAGATAACGGCGTAAAACCAAGCGATATTGCTGTGCTTTTTCGAGCCAATTTTCAATCTCGTGTCCTCGAAGAAGCATTTCTCTCATACAATATTCCTTATCAAGTTTTGGGCGTACGGTTCTTTGAGCGCAAAGAAATTAAAGATGTACTCTCATATATAAGAGCGGCGCTTAACCCGGAGAGTCTGGGAGATATAAAGAGAATAATAAATACCCCCACGCGAGGTATTGGTAAGGTAACCATAGCTAAAGTATTTTCTGGTGAGAAAGATACACTTCCTGCAAAGACACTTATTTCAGTCAATAAATTTTATGATCTACTTTTAAATATTCGAGATTATATGGAAGGGCACAGTGTAAGTGAAATAATTAAATTTATTATTACTGAAACAAAAATGGATGAGTCTTTAAAAAATGACTCTGACGAAGAAAGAATAGAAAACTTAAAAGAATTAGTTTCGCTTGGACTTCGTTATGATCATTATGAAAGTACTGATGGAATTGAGAAACTGGTTGAAGAAGCGACCTTGATGTCAGACCAAGATGCCATGGGTAGCGACAAAGAAACTTTGCCCGGTGTTAAATTAATGACAGTACATGCCTCGAAAGGTCTAGAATTTAATACTGTCTTTGTTGTCGGACTTGAAGACGGACTATTCCCACATGAGCGAGGCGAGAGGCTCACAGGAGCAGACGCGGAAGAAGAAAGACGCCTCATGTATGTAGCGATCACTCGCGCAAGGGAAAAGCTTTATCTATCATACGCTAGTATGCGTACTATATATGGCGCTCGAGATGTCAGACTGCCATCTGAATTTCTCTCCGACATCCCCGACGAGCTCATCACCCGCGAATCCCGCGCCGGCGAAGCTGGGTTTACTGTCTTTATATAAAAAGATATAGTAAAAATATGAAAGCCAAGAAACATTTAGGGCAACACTTTCTAACCTCACAGAAGGCGCTGTTTGATATGGTCAGTGCGGGGGATATACATAAGGATGATTTGGTCTTAGAGATTGGTCCTGGGAAAGGAGTGCTGACAGAAAAGCTTTTAGAATTAGCTGGCAAAGTTATAGCTATTGAAAAAGATATCGAACTCATTCCATTACTTAAAGAAAAATTTGCAAAAGAATTAGAATCAGATCAGCTTGAAATTTTACCAAAAGATATTTTGAAATTTGATCCAGAAATTTTGAAAGAATATAACCAAGGGTCTGGCAGATCATACAAGCTCATTGCCAACATCCCATACTATATAACTGGCGCTATCATAGAACAGTTTCTTGGAGCGTCCTATCAACCTTCACGCATGGTCCTTTTGATACAAAAAGAAGTAGCAGAAAGAATTATTGCCCGCGACCAACTAACAGGGAATTTAGGTGGTAAACAAAGTATCCTATCTATTGCTGTGTCTGCATATGGCACACCAAAAATTATTTCCAAAGTTCCAGCCGGCGCATTCTTCCCACCACCAAAGGTGGATTCGGCTATTATTGCTATAGAAAATATAAATAGAAACTTTTTTGAAGGTATCAGTGAAAAGAAGTTTTTTGAGGTTTTGAAATTTTGCTTCGGCAGAAAGCGCAAACAACTTCTCGGATCTTTGACTGAATTTTTAGAAGAGAGAACAAAAGCTATTTCGGCACTTCAAAAAGCTGACATACCTACAAAGGCAAGACCAGAAGACCTCTCAAAAGAAGACTGGAAACGACTCGTGGTACAATATTCACAGTGAAACATCATACATATATAGGAATAATCGTTTTCGCCATTTTGATAGTATTTCCACCAATGTTTGTCTATGCATTGTCGACATCTAACCCTCTT
>JBBUBB010000044.1:0-4781 GCA_038058445.1 Patescibacteria group bacterium | reverse complement strand
ACATCTCAAACTCAGTTCACACTTCCTCCATTATTTAACAAAGATACAGCCGGCTTTGCAGTTATCAAGCAGGGGGCAAACAAGGTAGAAGTAATTTTTGAAAAGCCATACATTGCACAACCAATAACTAGCGCAACTATATCATTTGAAGATATTATTGTTGAAGCGACAGAAGTTACACCAGAAGCTATTCAAGCTCTCAGTGACAGGGAGGCACAAGATTTTCTAGATCAAGGTGTTAGCTATATTATTACCAACAAGACCGCAAAAGGGTTTACTATTCGTATTAACAAAAATGCACCGAGAGACATTCGTTTCTCATGGACCGCGTTATCTGTCAAAGATCCTAGTATATTTGAAAGTGTCTTTGATGGTTTAATAATAAACCAAGTCCCAGATGAACCAACAATTGAAACTCCGACTGAAGAAGTGGTGAATCCTGAACCAGCCTCAGTATGTGTTGACCCACAAGTACTAGATGCTACTACCAACACATGTGTTGATCCCACTCAAGAAACACTTCCAGATCCCACTCCAGAACCAACCCCAACACCTGAGCCAATCCCTGAACCTCATCCCACCCCAAAAGCAACTCCTGAGCCAATTCCTCCTGCGGACATACCCCCACCAACAGAGCCTATTCTAGTTCCAGAAGTAGTAACCCCTTAATTTATTATTGGTATGTCAAGGAAATTCTTAGTCTTGTCCTTTGTTCTATCACTCATTTTGAGTTTTGTACTTTACGGCAACACCTTAAAAGGAGAATTTGTTTGGGATGATGTCTTTTTTACAGAAAGGCAGGAGCTTACACAGGTATCACACATCCCCAAGCTCTTTATAGAAGCAGTTCTTCCTGACAAGCAGGCAGCGAGTTTGTATCGGCCGTTTACTATGGCCACATTTTCACTTAATCTGGCACTGCATGGGAAGGAGCCACTTGGTTTTCATATTGTAAGTATTGTATTAAATGCATTGGCTGCATGGCTATTGTTGCAAGTCGTGTATCGGCTATTTAAAGATAAAATACTCGCTATATTTTCAGCACTTTTTTTTATGTTTCTTCCAATTCATACAGAGGCAGTGGCGTTGATGAAAGCCCGAGATGAGCTTATAGGTACTGTTCTCCTTCTTCTGGCATGGCTGGCATTTCTCAGGTCTACTAAAAGTGAAGTTTTTAGCAAAAAGTGGCTTTTGCTAAGCGCCGCTATATTTTTTATCGGAATTCTATCTAAAGAGTTTGTTATCATGGGGCCGGCTCTCTTTTACCTGGTCTATTGGATGCAAAACGGGATCAGGCCAATCGCTGCACGCGTAAAGAGTCTAGGGTGGGGGATACTGATATATGGAGCATTTTTTGCTGCGTATCTTTTTATGAGACATGTTGCGATTCCAGATACTGGATTTGGAAACGATGATATCGGCCCGCTTTCAAATGTACTCGTCATGCCCGAGCGATGGGTGGCGTTCCTTACCGCATTCAAGATTGCATTCATTTATATATCAAAAATAATTGTACCCATTGGACTTACGGCATCGTACCACTTCAAAGCAGTGACACTTGTCGGAAGCTTGTTTGTATCGTGGAAGGCACTTGCTGGTCTGTCACTCCTGCTCCTTCTTATCGCATTTGTCTTGTGGAAAAAAACAAAAAAAACACCTCTTGGGGTCGGAGCACTGGTGTTTCTAATTTTATACTTCCCTGTTTCTCAACTGGTGTTCATCGGAGGAGATATTGTAGGGGAGCGATGGATGTACCTTGCGTCCGTAGGGATGGCGATCATTGTTGGATGGATATTCACTCAGTTTTTCCAATGGAGAAAATATGTTGCCATTGCCTGTTTTATTGTTCTTATTGGATGGTATACGAGTATTCTAATTCCAAGAAATTTAGTGTGGCACGATTCATTCGCTCTTTTTAGTAGTATGGTAAAGGATTCACCAAACAGTGTTAGAGGTTATTCTGCACTTGGACAATACTATTTTGAGCACGGTATGTATCCAGAGGCAATAGAGACTATAAACAAAGGTTTTTCCATATCAAACCAAGAACCAAACCTGTATGTTGTTGCTGCCTCTATTGCTTACAAACAAGGAAAGTTTTCTCAAGCGGAAGGGTTTATCAGAAAAGCGCTTGAACTGCCTACATTCTCCACAGCGGCAGTTTTGAATTTCCCGCGTATTCTATTTGTACAAAGGGATTATGATGGGGCGCTAAAATGGTACGATGATTTTGTCTCACAACTACCACCAGCCTCTATTAAGTTTCCAGAAAAATTGCTCTATGCTACCATTCTTTCAAAAACTGAGCAGTATGATAGAAGCAACACCTATATTTTAGATGAACTAGCCTCAGATATTGGGCACCATGATGTGGGGATGCTTATGTCGGCAAATTATTATTATTTGGGCGACACCAAAAAAGCGCTACAGTATTTTCAAGGTGAAAAGAACCAAACTGACCAGGAAAAAATAGAGATATTAAAGAAATTTAACAGGAAATAATATGATTTTCTTAAATAATATAGAAGAAAAACACAAAAAGTATCTCGTACTTGGATTTTTTGCCTTACTTTTAATTATAGGCTTATCTTTATACAAGGATTACGGCCTTTCATGGGATGAGCCGATATCTCATGTGAATGGGCAGGTGTCACTGAGTTATGTCTCGAAAGGAGATCCCGAACTTTTGTCTTACTCTGAAAGGTATTATGGCACTATCTTTGAGATGCCGTTTGCTTGGGCACAACAGGTATTTAATATCACCACTCCGCAAAAAGTTTTTTTCTTAAGACATATTGGGACTTTTCTATTATTTGTTGTAGGGGTATTTTTCTTTTATCTTTTATGTCTAAAGCGCTTCAAGTCAGAGTGGTTGGCCTTGTTAGGATCTACCTTTCTAGTTCTTAGCCCACGAATATTTGCCGATGCATTTTACAATTCAAAAGATATACCTGTGATGGTATTTTTTATTGTGGCTATATATACCTTAGAACGTTTTTTGAAAGACCCAAGTATTAAAAATGTCCTTTGGCATTCATTTGCCACAGCCCTGATTATTGCCACCCGTATCCCTGGTATATTTGTACTACTTCTTACGGCTGTGATGGTGACACTTCATCTTGTTATATTGCCGGAAGTTAGAATTAAATGGAAAAAGATGCTCACATTGCTTGGGGTGTATGTAATCGCAACTGTTCTGCTCACTATTCTTTTTTGGCCATTTCTTTGGCAACATCCTCTAGCGCATTTTGGGGAAGCCTTTGCTGATATGAGTAAGTTTTCTCGTCAATTGGGTATGCAAGTGCTCTATCTGGGGGATTTCCTTGTCGCCTCAAAGTTGCCATGGCACTATATTCCTACTTGGATTTTGGTCACAACGCCATTTTTGTACCTTCTCCTTTTCTTTGTAGGCATCGGAGCAGTTATTAAACGATTTTCAAGAAACTTTGTTGATAGCTTCCGACAGTATTGGCCAGATATTTCTGTACTAGGCTGGCTACTGGGCCCGCTTTTTGCTGTGATTATCCTTCATTCGGTACTCTACGATGGCTGGAGACACTTATACTTTGTATATCCAAGCATTATTTACTTGGCCATGGTTGGTATCGAGTGGATTATTGAGTTTGCAAAAAGATATACAGATAGAGTAAAAAAGGTATTACGGGCAGGAGTTGGAGCTATCGTTGTCGTTCAAATACTTGTCGTACTTATATTTATGATCAAAAGTCATCCATATCAAAATGTTTATTTTAATTTTCTAGCAGGTGGGATGGAGCAGGCTCGTAAAAATTTTGACCTTGATTATTGGGGGCTGTCTTTTAGAGAAGGACTCGAGTACATAGCAACTCACGATAGTGACAAGATGATTCCAGTGTATTTTGCCGGCGGATCACTCGACAATACGCTCATACTTGCACCAGAAGTAGCCAGTCGCTTTGAAGTTCTTAGTCAGGCAGATATTGCAAGGGCAAAATATGTACTGAGTAACTACCGCTGGCAACAGTATGATCAATTACCACACCAGTTGGGGGTGTTTTCAGTAAAAGTAAGAGGAGAGAGCATTTTGTCAGTTTTTAAAGTACGATAATGTTCATGAAAACACTTTCAATTATCATCCCATGCTTCAATGAGGAGAAAAATCTTCCGAAGCTTTTTTTTGCACTAAAAGAGTATGTAAATAGTCAAAATAAATTTGAACTTGAAATAGTATTTATCAATGACGGTAGCACGGACCAAACCCACTTTTTGATTGAACAATTCATCAGGGATTATTCGTATTTAATGCGACAAATTTCCTACAATCAAAATAAAGGCAAAGGTTTTGCGGTTAGGAAGGGTATGCTCGAGGCAAAGGGAGATTGGAGAGTTTTTTTAGATGCTGACTTAGCAGTATCATTGGACCAAATAGAGAAAATCAATCCATACATTGATAATATTAATAATATAATAATTGGTAGCCGTGTGTCTTCCAGCTCCCAGATAGCGGTCTCACAAAACGCCATTAGGCAATATTTTGGGAAGGTTTTCACCTCACTGGCAAATATTGTGACAGGGCTTAGGATCTCTGATTTTACATGCGGGTTTAAGTGTTTTTCCAAAGAGGCTACTGAAAAAATATTTCCTAACACCAAGATTAATCATTGGACTTTTGATGCAGAAGTTTTATGCCTTGCTCGAAGATACAATTTTGATATTCAAGAAGTTGGGGTTGTGTGGAGAAATGGCTCAGATAGTAAAGTAAGGATTGGTAAAGATATAGTGGGATCATTCATTGATCTTTT
>JBBUBB010000043.1:0-1366 GCA_038058445.1 Patescibacteria group bacterium | reverse complement strand
TCGTGACCGAGACACTGGTGAGCAGGAGAGAGTAGTAATAGCACAGCTCGAGTCTTATATTCAAAATAAATTAAAATAAAAAGCCTCAAATGAGACCTTTTTAATCTAATGATAGCGAGATTTTTTGTCGCTTCCCCATATTGCCGCTATTACTATCACTGCAAGGAAGACTATAAATAGAGCTCTCGCCCAGAACAGTTGACTCGCAGTTGCCAGAAGATCAATACCCATGGTTTTTGTTTGTTGATTCACTCTAGGTTTACCCTATTTTGAGTCTATTTGTCAACCCCTCCCTCAAAATGCTATCATTGCAACATGAATGAGCATTCTACTATTCGTATAAGTACCGACACAATCGTCAGGTTTCTCCTTATAGCTTTTGCTGCATATGTACTCTTCATATTGAAGGACATTATTTTACTCATTCTCACAGCTATCGTCATTGCTTCTTTTGTAGAGTCTGGAGTACGCGCCTTTGCTCGAATCAAAGTCAATCGTTTATTAGCAGTGCCTATCATTTATGCTGTTGTTGTCTTTATCGTCTTTGCTGTATTTTATGCCTTTATACCGATAATATTCAGAGAATTGTCTGGAGTTATTACTTTAATTTCAAAGTATCTTCCGTCATCTTCCAACTTTGACACACAGTCGATACAGGGCGCTAGCCAATTTGTTGATACCCTTTCCAAGAATTCTTCTGTCCCAGATTTTCTTTCTAACATAAAAAATGTTGCTTCTAGTTTCTCGCAAGGTGTTACATCAATTATCGGTTCTACTTTTGGCGGTGTTGTAAATATGATCTTAGTATTTGTAATGTCGTTCTATCTCTCAATCCAAGAAAGAGGGATTCAGACATTTTTACGGATCATTACTCCAGCTAAACATGAGCGATATGTTATTGATTTATGGGTTCGAACACAGCGCAAAATCGGTTTGTGGTTTCAGGGTCAACTTCTTCTTGGCGTGGTTATGGCCACGATTACATTCGCAGGGCTAAGCCTTCTCGGCGTTCAATATGCCTTTTTGATTGCTATTATCACTGGTATCGCTGAGCTTATACCTTTTGGGGTTGTCTTTGCGGCTATCCCAGCTGTACTATTTGCTGTTATTGATGGTGGCGTCCTTTTAGGAGTAAAGGTTCTTATCTTTTATATCATTATTCAACAAGTAGAAAACTACGCACTTAGCCCTATGATCGTAAAGAGAGTCGTCGGAATCCCTCCTCTCATCGTCCTTGTTGCTTTTCTCATAGGTATTACTTTAGCTGGATTTTTGGGGGCAATCCTAGCGATTCCAATTGCTGTTTTTGTTCTTGAATATTTAGGAGATGTTGAAAAGAATAAGTATGTGACAGTTACCGAGGCTT
>JBBUBB010000042.1:0-5010 GCA_038058445.1 Patescibacteria group bacterium | reverse complement strand
TGATTGGAATTTTATTTACGGCAACACTGGGGTATATACATTTATGATTAGAGCAGCGGATATAAATGGAAACACAACAAGTAAAACTATTTATGTATATATTATAAAACCAAAGACGCCTTGTGTCTCAACTTCTAGTGTTCAGTGTGGCGAGACTCCTTTACCTCCAGTACCTACCCCGACGCTGCCTCCTGTGTATAACTGCGGGTCAACCATATCTACAAATCTTTCATATGGCTTGCAAAACAATAATGATGTTTATAAACTTCAAGCTTGTCTAAAAGAAAGAGGTTACCTCAGCGTTTCTCCTAATGGAAATTTTGGACCGAAAACTCTTGAAGCGGTAAAAAAATTACAGTCAGATAACGGTTTGCCTTCTACAGGTCTTGTGGGACCACAAACACGGAATTTAATTAAGGATTCAAAAGGAAAAATTTTTACAGCTACTGATTCTAAAGACTTAAGTAAATTTGATTTAAAGAGTTCAGAAGTCCTAGATGCTTTCAAAAAAATGACAGAAAAAAGTTCTAGTCAGTTTCGGCAAACGCCAGGAGGATATCCTGTAGTACTTATAACAGGAGGTGCTTACCCGCTTTGTTTTGAGTCTAATGGTAATATACATAATGCATATTTAGGGTTTACTTGGGGAGTACCATATTATTTCTGTAACCAACCAATAACCCAGACTATGACTTTCTCAGATTTCTTTTATTGGTTAGTTGCTGTCACTATAGCTCATTAATCTAATGTTAATATATTAATATGGAAAACGAACAAAGAAAATATTGGTTTTTTGGATCAAAATTAAATAGTGTGCTGTTGATAGTACTTATTGTCCTGATGGTTTTTGCGCTCAAGGAAATGAGAAAGAACCAGGATTACTATAAAGAAAACCTAGGACTGAAAGATAGTTACCAACCTTCTGCTGGTGATACCAAGTATGAAAAAGATAACGAAAATTCTTACTCTACTTATACATACACTAATCACGGATTTAGTATTGAACTACCAAAAGGTTATGTACCACATGAAGAGCAATCAGAAGGTGGGCCATCTTCTAATATTACTTTACCGAAAGGTAACCTAGTTTACATAACAAATCTGTCTTTCTGGAAAAAATATAACATGGGTGATTATATTGATCTTGGTTCACAGAAAATTGGTATTACTACATTTAAACTTTATAAAGACGGCGGCGTGACGATTTATTGGTTTGAACAAGGTAATATAGCCTACCTATATACCGGAGATCCTGCTCAACTCGAAACATTTAAATTTGTTGGTTGGGCACAAGAATAATGGCGACGCTCTATACACAGCAATCGAAAAATATTAGAAAAACTTGGCTTCTAGTCGGAGTGTTTTTGAGTATTGTTTTAGGACTCGGATATTTTCTTTCCGTTTACTATAACAATCCCGGAATTTTGGTCTTTGCCTTTATTTTTAGTTTAATCATGAACATTACGAGTTTTTGGTTTTCAGACAAGATCGCTCTAGCTTCGGCGAAGGCAGGACTAGCCGATGAAAAGGAGTATTTAGAACTTCACCGAATAGTTGAAAATCTCTCTATTACTGCCGGCCTCCCAAAACCTCGTGTCTATATAATTGCCGACATGGCACCAAATGCATTCGCTACTGGAAGAAATAAAGAACACGCTGCTGTGGCTGTGACTACTGGTTTACTTCAAATACTGGACCGCAATGAATTAGAAGGAGTAATTGCTCATGAACTCTCTCATATTGGCAACAGAGATATTTTGCTTCAAAGTATGGTAGTGGTGCTTGTTGGTTTTATTTCTCTTATTTCACATATGTTCCTCCGAAGTATGATGTGGGGTGGTGGGGGAGGCAATGATCGAAAAGGAAGCAATGTACTAGCTATTGTTGGTATTGTGCTTCTAATTCTTTCACCAATTATTGCCCAGCTCATTCATTTGGCAATTTCTCGAAAGAGAGAATTCCTAGCTGATGCTTCTGGGGCGCTTCTTACTCGTTATCCAGAGGGCTTAGCGTCAGCGCTTCAGAAAATTAGTAATGCTGGGATGCCAATGAAAACTGCCAGTGATGCTACCGCTCACCTTTATATCGCTAACCCATTTGGTGGTGGAGTTAAAGGTATCCACAAACTCTTTATGACACACCCACCTGTTGAGGATCGAATCAAAGCTTTGAACGCCCAATAATCATGGTCAACCTTAACTTTATTCCTGAATTATATAAAGAGGGGAAAAGAGCCGCGGATAAAAAACTAGTTCCTTATGTAATTATTGCTATAGTACTTTTAATTATTGGTATTCTGATTCTTGTTTTTACTAAAACTGAGCTTAACCAAGAAAATCTTCAATATATTGGCTTACTCCCACTTGGGGTTATAGGGTACTTTTCTTACCGGATTTACACACATGCTCAGAAAAAGTTTTGGGAATTGTTTGTTTCTAAAAACAACGGTGTCATAGCTTTTGAAGAGGACACTGGGATTAATAAAGCCCTCATGTATAGACAAGGGTATACTCAGAAAGTGAGTGATATTTATTTATTTGAGAATGAAAAAGATCGGTTGTTATTATTTAATTACACATTTCAAAAACGAAAACCTTTTCAAAAAAACCCAAGCCAGTTCAGTTATGTTGTCTTTGATTTGCCATACAAAGGATCTGTACCGCATATGTATCTTAACTATAGACATGACAGATATAGTATTGAAGCTGGGGATAAATTATCTCTACCAAGTGAATTCGATAAAAAATTTGCTCTTTATACACCTGATAAATACGAGATAGAAGCATTACAGGTTTTTACCCCAGACGTACTCGCTCTCATACTTGATCTTGGTATAGCTATGGATATAGAAGTATTAGAAGGCCATGTATTATTTTTTGTTGAACAAGGTTCATTTATTTATAAATTTGATAAACATTTAGAGGTTTTAAAAAATCAATATAATGCGGTTGTGAAGCTTATGGAGAAGATTAAGCCAGAACTTGATCGATTTAGTTTTGAAAAAATAGGGGATAAGCCAGCATTTATGTAGAGAGGTTATATTTCTCAGTATTGTTCTTATTGTAGCCTTGGAGTATTATGTAGGACACACAGAAAGAGGGTTCGCATAGTGGTCTAGTGCGCTTGCTTGGAAAGCAAGTAAGGTGTTAAAGCCTTCACGGGTTCGAATCCCGTACCTTCTGCACACTTTTGGGCCTGTGGATAACTCTAATTTCTAGAATAAATCTCCTTGCAATGCTTAAGTCTTTTTGAGATAATGAGTAAGTACAATTTATATACACCTGTAAGTAAAAATATGAAAAAATCTATTCTAAAAAGAATCATTTCTATAAGCCTAGTCTCTTTGTTTTTGCTCCCAGTATCTTATGTAGCCTTAGAGCCTACTCTGGCAGATGCTGTTACTGACAACGTTATAGTTACCCTAACTGTTGATGCGGGTATTAGCATTTCTGACGGGGCTGCAGTTACTATGAGTCCGAACCTTAGTATCAGTGTTATGGGTTCTATTGGGTCTTCTACTTGGACAGTGATAACTAACGATCCAGATGGCTATACATTGGCAGTGCATGACTCAACAGACCCAGCCCTTAAAAATGGTGCTGTTGACTCATTTGCTAATTATACAGAAGGAACTCCGGGCACTCCGGAACAACCGTGGACAGTAACTTCGGCTAAAGAATTCGGATTTTCAGCATTCGGCACAGACACGAATACGACCACATGGGGGTTAGCTGCTTCTTGTGGTTCAGCCGGCGTACCGAGTACTACTCAAAAATATATGGGATTTCTAGCAACACCAACAGACAAAACAATTGCTACCAGAGCGACTGTCACTTCTCCTTCTGGTATAACAACAACGATCTGTTTCGCTGCTGAACAAGACGGAGTTCTTGCAGCTGCTGGAACATATACTGCCACAATCACTGGCACTGCGCTGGTGATATAACAACGCAAAATTTAAATGGTAATTCTATCTATGAGGAAAATTATACGCAACGCTTTTTTTGTCTTGGTTATCGTAGGTATTTTTTCCTTTCCTATGTATTCTTTTGCTTATGTTAAGTCAAAAATTAATGTAGCTGCACAAAATGATTTTGTTGTCGAGCCGGGTAAAACTGAGGTGATAATAAACCCTGGAGAAACTATAACAAAGAACGTTACGATAACTAATCGTATTGGTAAGACCGTTAAATTTAAACTTACCACAGAGGATCTAATAGGGTCAGACGATTCACAACAGCCCTTGGTGTTACTTGGAGATGACAGCAGTCCTTACTCGCTGAAGGATTTTATTATCCCTGAAATCACTAGTTTTTCGCTCTCTTTTGGTGAGAGGATTGTTATCCCAGTAAAGATATCTGTGCCCTTAAATGCTGAACCACGAGGTTACTACGGAGCACTAGTTGTGGCTAATGATCCCGAGAAGTTAGAAGGGGAGAGTGCTAAAGAAGCTGAGGGTAAGACACGAATTGTTTCTAGAATTGGTTCAATATTTTTAGTAAAAATAAAGGGTGAAGGTAAAGAGGAAGGCCAACTTTCAGGTTTCAAAGTTATTGGCCCAACCAAAGCAGTTTATACAAAGCGACCATCAGGTTTTGAAATTGCATTTAAAAACACCGGGAATGTTCACCTAGTTCCCTATGGAACTATAACTATCAAAAATATATTTGGTCGTACCGTACAAGAATTGCCCGTCAATGCTTATTTTGCTCTACCAGATTCCACAAGGTATCGTGAGATATTGTGGGAGCAAGGCTTTGGTCTCGGTCGCTATACTGCGAACTTATCTTTGTATAAGGGATATGGTACTGAATATGCAGAATCTAAAGTTGCGTTTTGGATAATACCGTGGAAGATCTTACTCATGGCTCTTATTGGGATCATTACTATTGTCACCATTGGTTATTATATTGCAACTAGATTTGAGCTACGAAGAAAATAGTTTATTTTAAGATGAATTTCCTAAATTCTTTTTTAACAAGTGCTTTTCCAAGCAAAGCATTCCTCCCA
>JBBUBB010000041.1:0-10695 GCA_038058445.1 Patescibacteria group bacterium | reverse complement strand
AAGAAGCTCCAAGAAAATGAATCAAAGAAACCAAAGGTGATAATTGCGAGCGAAGAAAGTATCTGTGTTAGTTGCGAGGCGTAAACTTAACAATATAATCTTAAAAACATATGGAAAATATTTACCACTCTATAAATAGTAAATCTGAAGAAACGAAGCACGACTCGTTGGAGGAAGCTCAGTATGCCCTAATGAACTCCCTATTAAATGATATGAATGAAAGAGGAGGTGGATATGATGATTTATATATTGTTTCTCAAGCAAGAAAATACAATACGGACCCAAAGTTCGTAGAATATGTTTATAGAGGTCTTATAAATTCAGAAACAATAAAAGATAAAAATTTTATAGGTTCCTATGTGGCGCATAATCCTAATTTAGATACGGAACCTCATAAGTGGGCAAAATATTACGGTCAATCGAATAAGTGAATCAAAAAGTTCTCATTCGGATACGAGATCTCCCAATGAGAACTTTTTGTCTTTTTTGTCAAATACGTTATAGTACCTTTGTTGTACCGAATGATCGCTCTTGCTAGCAATAGTAGGGGAGGAAAGTCCGAACACATGACGTCCGCCAGCTGGCGGATCGTGCAGGTAGTGGGTAATACCCATCGTGGGCAACCATAGGGCTGCGAACAGAAACGGCTGAAGCGCAAGCGAAAGCCGCCCCGCGAAACTCGTGAGAGTGTAGTGGGGCGATTAAGACTATAAGGTGAGCTGTCCCACGTCGCACGAAAGTGCTATGCGGGACAACAAAACTGAAAGTTTTGCTGAAACGGCAAAATGCCTATCCGTGTGCAAGACCGTGTCCCGCATAGTTCGCAAGAACGACGTGGGGAGTGTCGCTCGAGGTGCTTGGCAACAAGCATCCCAGATAAATGATCATCAAACAGAATTCGGCTTATGAGTACAACAACATGAAAAAGCGCTCCTCACGGGGCGTTTTTTCGTTTATCAGTTCCAAGTTTGACTTTGATTTTAGCCTGGTATAAGGTATAGAAAATTCTTTATGATGAAAAAGTATTATATCTCTTATGTCGTTGACGGTGGTAATCCATTGGAAGTATTTAAAATAATTGAAGCAAGAAGTATTGGTGATACTTATATGTTGCTATGCCAGACTCAGGGTGCTCACTACCACGGTGAGGTTCCCGTATCTGAAGATGACGCTATTATGAGAATTCGTAAAAGCCTCTCTTGTTCTGTAAATTTTTGTTTTTTGCTTCCTACTGGATTCCAGTCTCTTCCCACAGATAAACTCACTCGGATATTTAGTGATATGCCGATTGAAGTATTTGCAAGCCATTTCGAAACCTCGGAAGAAAAAATTGTTCGCACCGGTATTTCTAATCAGTATCCAGAACTGAAAGAACTATTTCTAAAAGCTGAAAAACCGTTGAAAAACATAGGCTCAATGAATCGGAAGTTTGAACGAACATTTCTTCCGAACACTTGGTTTAATAAGAGAACAGGTCCGTAACGATTTAAAAAATTCTGAACATGTTCAGAATTTTTTTTATTTTTAAAAATAAATAGTTATATAAAAATATTTTATTTTTGTATAAAATTTTTGTTTGATAGTTATCCACAGTTTGATACAAAAAAATATTGCATGTGTGATGCATACGCGGGATAATTATAGTATGTGATGATAACGCGTAATCACAATTCTTGGTCGACCATCACAATTAAAAAACTAAATTCTATTTAAATTCTATGGCAGCAAAAAAGAAAGCAGCAAAGAAAGGAAAAAAGAAAGCAGCTAAGAAGTCTTCAAAGAAGGCTTCAAAGAAGAAGAAGGCGTAATCCTTTTTCTCACTCTCTTTCCACTTACAAAAACACCTGGATTCGTCCAGGTGTTTTTGCGTCCGGGTGATACTGGAAAAAGGCTAGCTTTTATGTTAAAATCGTTGTCTTATATGGCGTTCACATTCCTACAAAGCCTTTTCGATAAGGGCCAAATAAACAAGTACAAGGCTAAGGTGGTAGAGGTAAATGCCTTAGAAGAAAAAGCCTCGAAGCTTGCCGATTCTGATTTCCCGAACGAGGTTGCTACGCTCAAAGAGCGTGCACAAGGTGGGGAGTCTCTCGACGCTATTATGCCTTATATGTTTGCCTTGGTACGAGAAGCATCAAGGCGTGTTAGTGGTCAACGCCACTATGATGTACAACTTATTGGAGGCATGGTTTTGCATGAAGGCAAAATTGCTGAGATGCGTACCGGGGAAGGAAAGACACTGGTTGCAACCCTTCCGGTGTCACTGAACGCACTTAATGGCAAAGGAGTACATGTGGTTACAGTCAATGATTACTTGGCTCGTCGCGATGCTACTTGGATGGGGCAGATTTACGATTTCCTTGGGCTTAGTGTTTCAGTGATCAACGGTCAAGATGTTTCATTTGTGTATGACCCGACACATAAAGAATATGATAGCGAGCGTGATGCTGAGGGCTCATTTAAAGTTGTTAGTGAATTTCTGAGACCTTGCAGTCGCAAGGAGGCCTATGCCACTGATATTACCTATGGCACAAATAGTGAATTTGGCTTTGACTATCTTCGTGACAACCTGGTCCAAACTAAGGAAGAGCTTAGACAAAGAGGCCAAGCTTTTGCTGTGGTGGATGAAGTAGACTCTATTTTGATTGATGAATCTCGTACTCCGCTCATTATTTCTTCAGCTGTAGGGGACTCAGAAGCTCTCTATAAAACAGTCACTGATGTTGCTCGGGCGTTAGAAAGCCAGACAGATTACACTGTAGACGAGAAGCAAAGAGCGATAAGTTTGACTGATGAGGGGATAAACAAGGTTGAAAAGCTCCTTGGTATTAAGGATATGTATACACAAGAAAGTGTGAAATATGTTCATTATGTCGAGACTGCTATTCGAGCTCGGGCGCTTTTTACCAAAGACAAAGACTATGTTATTAAAGACGGCGGAGTAATTATCGTTGACCCATTTACTGGTCGCATGCAACCAGGGCGTAGATGGAGTGAAGGCCTTCATCAAGCCATCGAGGCTAAAGAAGGAGTAAAAATAGAGCAGGAAACTCGTTCTGTGGCTTCTATCACCTACCAAAATTATTTTAAATTTTATGACAAACTATCTGGTATGACCGGAACTGCCAAAACCTCTGAGGAGGAGTTCATGAAAGTTTACGCACTACCAGTAATCTCTGTACCGACTCATAGGGATTCTAGGCGTATCGACAATAACGATCTTATATTTATGACTGAAGAGGGGAAGTTTGAAGCAATCGCTCAAAAGGTCAAAGAGTTAAACCAAAAGGGTCAGCCGGTACTGATTGGTACTGTTTCTGTTGAGAAGAACGAGCTTCTTTCAGCCTATTTGAAACGCTCTGGTATCCCACACCAAGTACTTAATGCCAAGAATCATGAACAAGAAGGGTCTGTTACTGCCCAAGCAGGGAAGAAGGGTTCTGTTGTGATAGCTACCAACATGGCTGGTCGTGGAGTTGATATTATTTTGGGTGGGAATCCGTCTACTCCAGAGTTACAAAATGAAGTAAGAGACCTTGGAGGGTTGTTTGTTATCGGTACTGAGCGCCATGAGGCTCGTCGTATTGATAATCAGCTCCGAGGCCGTGCTGGGCGGCAAGGAGATCCTGGTGAGACACAGTTCTATGTGTCACTTGAGGATGAGCTCATGCGCGTTTTCGGTTCTGATCGTATTAAAAATATGATGAAACGCCTGGGTGTCCCATCTGATCAGCCTATTACTCACCGTCTTGTCTCAAGCGCCCTAGAATCTGCTCAGAAAAAGATTGAAGGGTTCCACTTTGATGCCCGAAAATATACTCTTGAATATGACACTGTTTTAGCTTTCCAGCGTGGGATCGTTTATGCGAGACGCCGAGCTATGGTAGAAGGGGACACGGAGCATGTAAAAGGAGTTTTCTATTCATTGGGAGACAAGGAAGAGCTCGAAGACCTTATCAAACAGAAGCTAAAATCTCTTGATGAGGTTGGCCTCTGGGATGCAATTAGGCGGATTATTCTATATACCACTGACACTCTTTGGGTGGAGCATATTGATACCCTCGAACATATGCGTCAATCCGTAGGGCTACGAGCTTATGGCCAGAGAGAACCCCTTGTTGAGTACAAAAAAGAGGCTACACACCTCTTCCGAGAGATGGAAGGGCGTCTAAAAGAGCAAGTATTAGCAATGGTTTCTGGTATTTCAGTAAAATAAAAGCTTTAAATTTAATAGTTTGTTAAAATATAGGTTATAAGACAATTTATTTGTCATACTGTCAAGGATTATGTCATAAAAAACCCTTATAAAATAAGGGTTTTTTATGTTTGACACCACTATTTTTTGTTGTATAACCATTGACATAAATACCCCTTTGTGCTATTATATTAGTAATTCGTTGACTTAATTGTCACGAATTTTCGCTTCTAGAGGGGAACCTTATTAGTGAATAATACTGACACTAAGTTCATTCGGAGCTAAACCGGAATTTATGACAAAAACAAGTTCAATACTAAAGTCGTTTATCGTTATCCCTATGATCGCTACTAGTTTGTCACTTTCTTCCTTTACGGCAGGTGTGGACCAATTTGTAGCTGCCAAGGCCGATGACCAAGCGTTATCAATAGAAGCTAAAGCACTCCAATTGGAAAGAGAGGAGAAGGCTACCAAAATCGATGCATATTATGGAAGACACGATCTTCCACTTACCGGCTACGGCATGAAGATGGTACTTGCTGGTGAAAAATACGGTGTTGATCCATTTCTAATTGCAGGGCTCGCCATGCGTGAATCCACTGCAGGTAAGCGTATCCCTAAGGGGTCATATAATGCCTTCGGATGGGGCAATGCTAAGTTTGAGAGCTTCGATCACGCTATTGATACAGTAGCCAAGAATCTTGGTGGGCACAATGAAAAGACTGCCCATTACTACAAGAATAAAAGCGTTGAAAAAGTTCTCAAAACTTATAATTCGGTGATCCCGACTTATACCTCCGAGATACTAAGTATCATGAAGCGGATCGATCAAATGCCTGTCTAATATGACAATTATTTATAATCCAAAACCGCCCGTTTTCTAGAGATAGACAACGGGCGGTTTTGATTTTTGGGATAAAAAAATGGCTTCTATGAAGCCACTATCTCTTGTTTATGAGCAACCTTGCGTTGCCATACCCGACACCTTCTGCTCCAATTGTTTTTAAATCTCGCCACGCCCTTCCGATAGATTTGAAGTAATCATCTTTTGTAATATGGGCAGTAGATATAGGATGAAATAAAGGTTCTGGCACTGGAGTATCGGCAATATTGAAATTAATCATACTGGCCATGTAGCACTGATTGGCAACCATTCTTAGGTTATCAGCTGTTGTCCCAGGAGGAACAAATAGTTTTACTTTTTCGAATGCAGTTGCAATGTAGCTACTGTTGTGAGTGTGAGCTCTTTTCATCCCAACCAGGATTATAATTTCGCATGCCACCTCTTGTTGCTCGTGTGTTAAGGGTATTCTACTTTCGAACTTTTCTTCAAATAATTTGACTATATTGTCAAAAAAATGAGTCGTTTGCATAGAACATGGGTTTAGTTAAGCCCATTCTATCAATAGGCGGTAAGGAAGTCCACCTTCTACAAAACCTTTATATTTTCGACTAAAATTGAGATTTTGCCGTCGCGAGCAGTGGCTGAGCATTCAAAGGCGGCGACAGTACCAGCTTTGATGAGTGAGCCAATCTGGGAAAATGTTTCAGGGAAAACGACTGCTTCCATGGTGCCAGTCTTGTCTTGGACAGAAAGGAAGGCCATTTTTTTGCTACTTGATTTAGTTAGAATCACTTTGACCGTATCAATATGAGCCACCAGTATACTTTTTTTGCCTTTAGGGCGCTCACCATTTTTCGGAGCTTCGGGAGTTTGTGAAAGTAGTTGTTTGATTGTTGTTCCTGAGCGCTTTAATTGTTCGTCGTGCATATCAAGAGGGTGGCCTGAGACGTAAAATCCTAGAAGCTCTTTTTCCCAAGCCAGCTTTTGTAGTAGGGTGGCTTCCGGAGCGTCGTTTAATACCAAAATACTTTGTGGCCCAGAACCAAGACTATCAAAGAGAGATGTTGATTGATTTTGGTTTGAAGCTAGGATATTTTTATGGAAAGCGAGCAGGTTTTCTATGTTATAGGCCAAAACATTTCTGTCCCCAAAAGAATCCATGGCTCCGCACATGATCAAGGCTTCCAAAGACTTCTTGTTAAGATTTTTATGAGTTATTCTCTCTAAGAACTCTTCAATACTTTTGTATTTTCCTCCGCCTCCGCCAGGATGGGCGGATGGCGGATGCTTGCGCTCGGCGATGATGGCTTTGCCAATATCTATGCCAAAGTTCTTAATATTATTTAATCCGAAGCGTATTTTTTTACTAATCTCACCATCTTCGACAACTACCGTGAAGTCAGAAAAAGATTCGTTAACATCTGGTGGTAAGACATCGAACCCCATGCGGATGGCTTCGTTAATGTATTCACTGCAGGATTCAATATCGCCACTCTCCGCCGTCATACAGGCGCTCAGATATTCAGGGGTATAATTGGCCTTGAGATAGGCTGTCTGATAGGCGACCATTCCGTAGCTGGCGGCGTGAGCTTTGTTAAAACCATAAGCTTGGAATGGTTCAAATAATTTCCAAAGCATTTTGGCAAATTTTTCTGTTTGACCGTTATCTATTATGCCTTTCATGAGCTTCTCCTTTTGGGCGGCCATTTCTTTTGGGATTTTCTTTCCCACAGCCTTACGGAATTTATCAGCTTCAAGCCAGTCATAGCCAGCAAGTTCTATGGCACTAAATAGTAGGTCGTCTTGATAAACAATTAGTCCGTATGACTCCTTGAGGTAGCCTTCCATTCGAGTATCAAGATAGGTGACAAGCTTTGGATTATTTTTGCGTTTAATATATTCAGGGATCACTTCCATCGGACCAGGGCGATAAAGGGCAACCATAGCCATCAAGTCTTCAACCCTACTTGGTTTTAGATCTTTCAAATATTGTGTTAAGCCGTCACCTGCCATTTGGAAAACACCAACCGTCTCACCACGCGAGAGCATTTCAAAAACTTTCGAGTCGTCTAGCGGAATATCATCAATGTCTATTTTTATGCCTCTGATCTTCTCAATGCGTTCTATTGCTCCAGATATAAACTGCAAGTTTCTGATACCAAGCATATCGAACTTTGGCAGATTGACCACACCATCTCTGCCACCAGTGAACATATCGTACTGAGTGATAATTTTGTTCTCTCCTTTTGGGTCATATTGAATGGGCGTGAAATCAGTTATATCTGGAGTTGGAGAGATAATGACTCCTGCGGCGTGGATAGAAATATGGCGAACATTGCCTTCTATCTTCCGGGCCATATCTACCACTTCTTTAGTTGCTCTGTCATTTTCATAAAGAGATTTAAAATCAGGTTCGATCTCAAGGGCATGCTCAATGGTCATTGGAAATCCTTGGCTTCCCATTGGGATGAGTTTGGCAGCAGTGTCACCAACAGAGTATGGATAGCCGAGTGCTCGGGCCACATCTCGCACGCTCCCGCGAGCGGCCATTGTTCCAAAGGTACATATTTGTGCAACTGCCCTGTCTCCATATTTTTGCTTGGTGTATGTTATTAGATCATCCCTGCGGTCGTCAGCAATATCCAGATCAATATCTGGTATACCGGGTCGAAGTGGGTTTAAAAATCGTTCAAAAGGGAGTTTGTATTTGATAGGGTCAACTGTGGTGATGCCAGTCAGATAGGAGACTAGAGAGCCTGCTGCAGACCCTCGAGTATTGGTGTATATTCCCATTTCTCTAGCGGCACGCACCAAATCAGCAACAACTAGAAAGTATGATGAGAAGCCTTTGTTTTTAATTACCTCAAGTTCAAACCTTACTCTTTCAAGTGTTTCCTCTGTCTTTAGGTATTCTTTTTTTTCAAAGCCCAGTTCAACTGCTTTTTGTAGTTCTGAATCGTAACTAGATCCAATTGGAACTGGGTAAGTAGGGAAGTGCCACGGCTCGAGTTCTATTTCTAAATCAACAAGGTCGGCTACTTTTAGTGTATTTTCAAGCGCTTTCGGAATATCTTTGAATACTTTCTTAGCCTCACCTTCATCAATGAAAGAATAATTACCTCCAAATTTGAAATTTTGGTTGTTGGTATTAATCGCAAGTAGAGTATTATGCGCTTCTTTGTCTCCAAGCTCTAAATAATGCGAATCCCAAGTTCCGACAATAGGAAGGTCTACTTCTTTGGCAATTTCTAAAATAGTAGGAATAAGGGGCATATACCAGTCTACTTCCTCATGAACCATAATTTCTACGAAGACGTAATCTTTGCCAAATATTTCTATGTATGTTCGTAAGAGCGCTATAGCCTCATCTTTGTTTCCAGATTTTAGATGTTGAATAAATCTGCTTCCCGGGCAACCTGAAAGACAGATGAGTCCTTCACTGTGCTCTTTGATAAGATCAAGATCCATTCGTGGTTTATAATAGAAACCTTCAAGATGACTCTTTGAAACTAGTTTCATTAAATTTTTGTAGCCAGTATTGTTTCGGGCTAAGAGAGTCAGGTGATAGCGACGAGAGTCTAAGTTTGGCTCCTTGTCTTGCATTCGTCTCTCGGCTATATAGGCCTCGACTCCGATAATGGGCTTAATGCCTGCAGCCTTACATTCTTTATAAAACTCTACAGCCCCGTACATATTGCCGTGATCAGTGAGGGCCAAAGCTGGCATACCCAACTCCTTCGCTTTAGCCACCAATTCGGTGATTTTGGACATACCATCAAGCAGGGAATAGTGACTGTGGGTGTGGAGATGGACGAAGCTCATGATCAAGATTATAGCAGGAGGGTTTCCACAGAGACACTTGACAATAAATATGGAAAGAGTAGGATAGTAGACGAAGCCAAAAAGTTTAGCTAGAGTATTTAAATAAAGGAATTGATGTTTTTAGTATCCTAGGTCTATTAGCATTCACCACTCTTTAGCCCTGTAGGTTATTGAGGAAAAAATTATATCCATTTATCACCAGAAGTGTAAACTCAAAAGGTGACATGAAAAGGATATTCAAGGTGCCCTTTTTTGGTAATACCTGTGTCGGCCGATTTATCGCCGACTTCTAGCTGTGAGAGAACTCATGTGAAAACTTCCCGCCAGTCCATCTGGCGGGATCTTTGTTATGATGTAGATATGAAATGGGTAGTAGGAATAGACGAAGTTGGACGGGGACCGGTCGCTGGGCCGGTGGCTGTTTGTGCTTGTGCAATACCTTTAGTGCAGTATAAGGTGGTGGAGTGGTCAGGGCTGAATGATTCCAAGAAGATGACAGTGAAGGCACGAAACGAATGGTACAAAAAAGTATTAAAACTAAAAATAAAACATTCCGTAGTTTATAAAAGTAATATTTTTATTGATAATAATGGGATATTATTGGCCGTTTCTTCCTGTATATCAGAAGCACTGAAAAATCTTAATCTCAAACCCAAAGACTGTAAGATTCTTCTCGACGGTTCATTAAAAGCGCCAACAGAATATAAAAGCCAAAAGACAATTATTAGGGGAGACCAGAAAGAAAAAATAATTTCTTTAGCTTCTGTGATAGCCAAAGTCTCTCGCGATAGGAAAATGGAAGCACAGCACAAAAAACATCCTAAATATGCTTGGGCCCAAAACAAAGGCTATGGTACTAAGGAACATTACAAGGCAATAAAGAAGTACGGCCTCACCAGCTTACATAGAAAGACCTTCTTGACAAAGAACAAAATATATGTAATATAGAGCTCAAATTAAAAACGAAAAAAAATGAAAAAAATAGCGTTATTTTTGCTGTGTTTTATGGCTCTTACCAGCCTAACACAAGCCCAGCTCTTTGGGAAAAAAGCCCCTGCAAAAAAAGATGTTCCGCCCACTATTGGGACACTGACACTTCATCCTGACTCCGTAACCATAAAAGGTAAGGACGAGGTGATGAATTACTGTTTCCTGGATGCCCGTAATAAATGTTTATTTATTACTACAAACAGAAGCATTTATGATTCCATCGTCCTGTTCTTGCCGGTACGAACAATCGAGGGTCGCACTGTTTCTTTAGAGGGGACTGCGATAGATCCTTTCTCCAGATTTTCAAAGAAAAGCCTGGATAAGCTCAGTAAGAGTTTGGGGATAAGCCTCAATACTTACAAAGTGGTAAAGCTGTTTAATTACGGTATAAAGGAACCTGTTCAAGTAAAGAATGATCAGCCCACTAAGCCGGAAAAAACAGAGGAAAAGAGTGCCGATAAAAAAGAGCCTGAGAAAGAAGAAGAAAAGAAAGCAAAAAGAGATTGGGGGAATTAGTTCCTCAACCTGCAATGAACCCCGAAATGATTCGGGGTTTTTATTTTATAAAAATAAGGACGACAATACCGATAATTATACGGTACCAACCAAACCACGAAAGTGGTTTTTTGGTTAAGATATTTATAAACCACTTCATAGTTAGGAGAGCGGTAACAAAGGCTGTAATTGTACCTAGCGCAATTAAAGACCATTGTGGGCCAGAAAGATGAGCAATGGAGTTCAATTCAAGAACGCCAGCTCCAAGTATTGTGGGGATGCCAAGTAGAAATGAGAACACCACAATCTGCGATCTTGGGATTTTAAGCAGTGTGCCACCTATAAGCGT
>JBBUBB010000040.1:0-6766 GCA_038058445.1 Patescibacteria group bacterium | reverse complement strand
GTACAATATTCACAGTGAAACATCATACATATATAGGAATAATCGTTTTCGCCAGTTTGATAGTAGTTCCACCAATGTTTGTCGATGCATTGTCGACATCTAGCCCTCTTGGGGGCAGAGTATCAACCGTACCAGCAAAAGCTGTCTCGAACGAAAAAAACATGTGTGTTCCTAATCAAAAAAATTGCCCTGCGCTCCCTGGGGCGACTGCCACAAACGGGCAGTGGACATATAGTATCGACGAAAGAAAGACATTTAATCTCAACCCTGACCATAGTCCAACAAAGGGTATAACCTATTACATACCTAGAACTCTCAAATCGAATGTTGGCACACTGTCTGTGGCAAAAAATATACGAGGATTATTTAGAAATGAGACAGTACAAATTGGCCAGTGCGCTTGTACTTATGTAACAAACACAACCCCGCCTACAACCTTCATAAACACCAAGACGGTGAGCTTGAAAGTTAGCAGGTTGACTCTTTGGGGGACATCTGCCAGATAAAAATTATGGACCAAGAAATAAATAAAATCACACCACCAAGTAGACGCTTTCTGATAAGAGGGGGGGTTGCTACTGGTATTATCGCTATTGTTCTGGTTGCACAAACATCTTGGTTTCAAAATATTTTTTCAAAAAATGGTACCAAGGGTATAAAAGTGGACCCAAATATGACAGTTGGTGATTTAGTAACCAAGGATAGTAATGGTAATAGTATCCCTGACTGGCAAGAGCGTCTCTGGGGCCTGGACCCAACTGTTGCCACCACGAACGGTGTTTCAAACAAAACTATTATTGAAGAAAAACGAAAATCATTAGGTGGTGCAAACGACCAAACAGGGCCACTAAATGAAACTGATATTTTGGCCCAGCAACTCTATGGTGCAACCACAGCATTGGGACAAACTGGTTTTATAAGCAGTGACAACTTTGCTTCAATAGGCTCTAATTTAGGGAAAACAATAGAGCTAAAGCAGGCTACAAATCATTATTCTATAAAAGATATCGGCACAGTTAAAACAACAGCGTCTTCGCTTAAATCTTATTTCAACACCATGTCAGACATAGTCGCCAAATATGGGGATGACAGCGCTGAAATAGATATTATTGTTTCTGCCCTTGAGTCTGGTGATTATAGTAGGATGTCTGAGCTCAGCCAAAAAGCTATTAAATACAAGGCCTTGAGTAAAAGTTTGCAAATCATTAAGGTCCCCGTTGGTGTTGCTGATTTTCATTTGTCCATTATTAATGGCCTATATGGTATAGCTGAAAGCTTCAACTACATCGCTGAGGCAGAAGACAACGGTATCAACGCACTAGCAGGTATTGGTATTTACAAAACATATGCTCTACGCACCGACCTAGCGCTAATAAATATGCATGATTATCTTTTAGATTACGGTATAATACTACAATAGTATGAAATACTTTTTTCTTAACATACTCATAGTCTCCCTCATAATTTCTCCAATAACAGTAGGGGCGCAACCAGTTCCGGTAGCACCAGGAAATAACGCTACCCTAAATCAACTACAGCAACAAACTTTGGCAAATCAAAAAACAGCCTGTTTAAATGCTGGATACTACTGGGAAAACAATAAGTGTTCAAAAACCTCCACCAAAACACAACAAACCTTGCAAAGGTTTCGACCAGGTGTCGATATTCAATCAACTGGTAAAAAGGTTGGGGGTATAAGCTTCAGTGGGGTAGGAAGTTCGGTACTTGGTTGCTTAGATGTCGGAGGAGAAACTGTCAAAGGAATTAGTAATTTGTTTACAAAAGGTCGTGGCTTTGACAAACTTTTTAAAGACAAGAGCAAAACACCAAAAAACAAAAATATAGCAAAAAATAATAACGGGGACAGCACAGGAGGAGCTCTAAAAAGTAAAACTGTCCCTACAAATGACGATAAAACTAAAGAAAAGGTAGATGACATCAAGAAAAAGGAAACATGTCTTGACGCTATTGCTTACACACTATCACGACAAGCTCTCAGCCAGGTCACCAACAAGACACTTAATTGGATCAATACTGGCTTTGATGGAAACCCTTTCTATATAAAAAATACTGATTCCTTTCTAAAGACAATTGAAAAGGAAAGTTTTCTGGATTACATACATATTGCCAACCAAACAGACAACCAAATTATTGGGCAAAGTGTATCAAACAAATTAATCGAGCTTGTTACGGGCAGGAGATCACAACAACTAGACAGCTTGCCAAAAACTGAAGCAGAAAAAAAATATGATGCTTTTTCCAAAAATTTTAAAAGTGGTGGGTGGGGAAGCTGGCTAAATGTAACCGTTAATAATGAAAATCCTCTTGGCCAATTTTTAGGTGTAACAGAAAATCTTTCACAGGATTACGGTAAAAAAGAAGAAAACTTATTAAACGAAGCAAACCAAGGAAGTGGGTTTTTGTCTGTTAAAAAGTGTGCGATATACGCGCAAATTAGCCCTGATGATGATCAGGAAACTATTAATAGCAAAACTGGGGCTGATGGGACTGCTAAGTGTCTTAGGATGGAAACAACAACCCCTGGATCAATTCTAGCTTCTCAAACTCAAACTATTACCAACACCAACACCCGCCAGCTCGAAGCGGCTGATGAGCTCAACGAGGTATTGGGGGCTTTTTTTGACAGTATGCTTAACAAACTTATCCAAAAAGGGCTAAATGGTCTTGAGAAGGAAACGGCTAAAGGTTTAAATGGCAACTACAGTGCACACCTTGTTTCTGGTAGTAATATTGGTGGCGCCAGTGTTGGATATCAATCTGCCGGAGCTGGTATTGATGTCCAAGACTTCGATATTTCTCGCCCTCAACAGCTTCGTGCGGTCATGCAGGCACAGTATGATTTTTTAAACACAGCTCGTGACTCACAAATCGCTATGGAACGCATTTTACCTTCCCTTAGTGCGCTAGATTATTGTATACCGGGGCCAAACCCTACTTGGACAGATGGTCTTGATAGCAACCTAAATGCATTTTTAAGCTCCTTAGAAACTCCGACAAAAGATGCGACAAATCTAGAGAAGTTTTTGGGTGCAGCAACTAGTAGTTTCCTAGGTGGACTTTTCGGCCTTCTCGGTATAAGCGGAGAAGCAAAAGAGCTAAACCATACCCTTATAGGAGAGCCCGCACTCTTTGACAAGACAACAGAAGAAACTGTTACTATTAGTCCTTGGTCTTACTTATACGCAACCAAAGACTATAGTCGTCTGGTGTCTCCTAAAAATACAGATGGAAACTGGATAAGGGGTTATGTAAGTGCTGGGTACGACAGAATAACTGATAGGTACCAAAAAGATTTTACAAATGAAAAAATAATAGGTTTGTTTACCGCCGTAGACCCCAACGCGAACTACGCAACTGGTGCCATTGGTGAATCAATTAGCGAAATAAGCAATCTTATGAGCTATAACTCAGAAATTTCTTCGCTGGATATACAATACAGTGAGATTATCTCCGACAAAGAAGATCAGCTGGCAGAGCTTGAAACTATCCGCGAAGAAGCAAATGAAATTGTAAGGGTTGCTAAAGCTAGATACATTGCCAGTCAAGCTGCCGCTGGGACACCGGTGAACCTGTCTTGCATAAATCGTGCCTACATAATAGATACATCGCCCATTGTCGGAAGGCCAAGGCAAGAGTCAGACGCGGAAAATCCTATGGTACAACAAATGCTCGACGCTAATGATTATTTCTATACTACCTTATAATAATATTATGAATCGCAAACTAAAAATTATCGGAACAATACTGCTCATCATCCTAATAGTTCTTCTTGGTGCGTGGTTTGTCTCCCGAAAAAAGGCTACTAAAAACAACACAGTACCGCCTACATTTAGAGCCTTCCTAGGTATCGGCACCTCAACAAAACCTGCACAAAATCAAACAACTGGTAATGAATACTCATCTGAGTTTACGAACGAGGAGAACACCGGAACGGCTCCTACCTCTCAAAACACAGGAAACAACACACCTATCAGAAGTAGCGTCTTTACTAATGCTGGTTTGACTCCAATTAACGGAGCACCGTTTACTCCCACGCCAATAGGTGTAGGTGGTGGCATACAGGGTGGCTCAGGTGGTGTGGGCACGCCACCACAAGGAGGTGGCACTGGCCTACCTGGTGGTATTGCAACACTTCCTCCCTCTGACCAACCAGAGTGTAGCGAGTCTGATGTCTCCATTGAATTCACCGCTGATGAAATTGACAGATTAAACATTCTTAAAAGTAGGTTTTTTGCGCTTGCTACTGGATTAAACACTGATGATGATCTAGCCACAGAAATTTCAAATTACGACCTATTTAAATCCAAATCAGACAAAATTGCTGAGCTTTATAATTATTGTAAAGGAAGCCCTGTATACGCGCAGGCAAAAGCGACAGTTCCAGCTCCACAGCAATGGGGAACGGTTGTGGCAGGACCTAACGGCGCAACCATCAACTACCGAGTCCCAACACCTTTCTGGCATGATCTGGCCAAAGACAACCAAGCCTTTGTTCACCAAGGTAATAATTGGAAAGGCATTTTCTCTGACCCTGATCTCGTTTTCCCAGAACGAAGCATCGAGCATGCGCTTCGACTAAATCTTTGGTAAGTCGCGGGTGGTAGTTGGTCATTCTAGTGATATAATAAAACATAGTGAATTCTCTGTTTTATAAGAGAAAAAATAATTGGGGGTTATTCCTGTTTGCTACATTGTTTGTGGTGTCTTTTGGTTTTATAAGACCAGACCCAGCATACGCAGAAATAAAGGGCTACCAAGATTTTATATGTCTTTTTACACAAAAAACGGAAGACTGCAGCCATAGTGGAACACCCGAGCAGATAAAAAAAGCTGAGGAAAGTGGGCTGGCCTACGGAAAAGTAGAACCTGAAGACTTTACGGAAGAAGGGGTAAGGGGTTTTGTAGCCTTGATTGGCCTACACTCACGAGCACAGAAAGATATCGATGATGGAAAAAACTCAACATCTCGGTACTTTTATAAAAGAGTTGGGGAATCCGACAAAAACGGAGAATTCTTTATTAGACTCAAGTACACAATACCCCCGGGAGAAAAACTTTTCCCAAATGAAACGCCACAAAATGTAGAACGGAGGATCTACCAGACAAGCCCTGTACCGATGCTACGAACTAATAATACAGTACTAAGTGGCACCATAGTAGAAGATACTGTCGAAGAAACAGCCACAGGTGACGCCTATACTAACGGTGAACTAAAGACTGTAGTCTTTTATAAGGAAAAAGAAAGTGGGGATCTCTTAATTGTGAAGCAGGTTGTAAAGCACAAACTTAACCTAATAGCTGAGATCCCGTTTAACTCAAAAATTATAGTCGAGGCAGACTTGTGGTACTGTGGTGGAGAAAGTAAGAATGGTGCCGATGTTGATGGTAGATACGCTCCAGCTAGCGATCGTGTTGAATATTTTACAAAAAATGGAGAGCACCTTGAAAATGAGAAAAATGAATATGACACAGAAAAGGCGGAAGGCCTGATTATAAAAACAGGTGGAATAGAGTATGATGTAGAACACTGTAATAAACAAGCTGCTTATAAGATTGGGGAAACTGAAACCATTGTACTTCCTTCTTCAATAGAAGTAGCTATCGATCAAACAAAGGAAGATGTTAACTCTGGTGTTCTATCAACACAATACACTAGCAGTGTCATGCCTCAGTGTCATATTTTAAACGGTTGGGGTCCAGGAAGCGGATCTTTTCTGGCTTGTATTAGTAACACTTTTTATTATCTGGTTTTTCAGCCTGTGGCATGGTTTGCGTGGCTTATGGGACAGATTTTTGATTTTTTCATTGGCTACTCGCTCTCCGATGAGGCCTATAGACATGACTTTGTTCAAACTGGATGGCAATTGGTGAGGGATATTTCTAATATATTCTTCATTCTTATAATGGTTTGGACCGGGCTTATGGCGGTTTTCAACACTTCAAATGTTTCGTATAAGAAAGTCATCCCGACACTAATCATCAATGCCTTGATCATTAACTTCAGTCTCTTTGCTACGCGTGTTGTCATAGATATGTCCAATATCACAGCTAGGCTATTTTACGATCGCATTGTCGTCTGTGAAAAAAGTGAGGGGGGAGCTTGTTCCAACATGAGCGGGCCTGGTGGTTTCAAATCAGTTTCCGCATCAATTGTTTCAAGCTTTAACCCGCAAAAGATACTGCAAAATTCAAATATTTTAAACACTCCTACTGAGTCAGATTTTGATCCAGATGGAAAAGATACGGATATCGCCAATTCAAATACTGACCCAAGTGGGGACCCAAAAGCAACAGGAAATTTCAATGCATCCCAAACAACTGGAGCTAAAGATACGACTCATATGTCTCGAACTAGCACAGAATATGCCGCCTACTTTGGCTTAATAACCCTGATCATGGTAATGGTTGCTTTTGGAACAGCCATGATGTTTTGGAAAACGGCCTTTATGTTTTTGGGTAGAGTCATAGGACTTTATGTGGCAATGATTTTTTCTCCTTTTGCTTTTCTTTCGCGTAATAATGTTCCGCTCGTTAGTAAAATAGAAGGGATAAGCTACAGCTCTTGGTGGAAGGATTTAACAAACTATGCCCTTCTCGCACCAATATTTGTATTCTTCTTGTATATTATTAACGCATTTTTGCAAGTAGACTTTATAAACGGGCTTGGTTTGGCGCAAAACACTTCCAACTTTTTTGAGGCAGCACTATATGTAGTGATCCCTATGCTTATCATATATGGATTAAT
>JBBUBB010000039.1:0-2429 GCA_038058445.1 Patescibacteria group bacterium | reverse complement strand
ACATAGGAAAATCAGTATAATGTGTCTTTATGATACAGAGTATACCACTATGGCTTCTAATAGCCCTTGGGGCACTTGGTATCAGCACCCTCGTGCTGATTATTTTTTCTTTGCGACTCCGTAATCTTCTTCGCACTTTTATGACCGGTAAGGATGGCACATCACTCGAATCTGTACTCGCCTGGCTGACAAAAAAGAATGCCGAAATCGATGAGACCTTGCACGCACACAAAGAAGCCTTAGAGGTTATTGATTCGAGAGTCAAAAAAAGTGTCCGAGGATATTCATTAGTTCGTTACGATGCCTATGGTGATGCTGGAGGTAACCAAAGTTTTGCTTCAGGAATTATTGACGAGTCTGGAGACGGCTTTGTCCTCTCTGTCATCACCAACAGAAACCATGTCGGTGTATACGCCAAACCAGTTGGTCGAGGTAACGCCTTATCGAGTCTGACTGAAGAAGAAGCCTTAGCGCTAGATATAGCTAGAAAGAGTCTAAAAATATAAAAGCTTATGAAAACACCAATTACACATAGACCACCAGTAGTTGCCATTATGGGTCACATCGACCACGGCAAAAGTACTCTCCTTGATTACATTCGAAAATCAAATGTAGTTGGAGGAGAAGCAGGTGGTATTACTCAACACTTAAGTGCCTATGAAATCTCCGTGCCTTATCAAAAGGAACAACGCATGATTACTTTTCTTGATACCCCAGGACATGCGGCCTTCACTGGTATGCGTGAGCGAGGAGCTAGCGCTGCGGATATTGCTGTTCTGGTTGTTGCTTCTGGCGACGGTGTAAAAGCTCAAACTATTGAAGCCCTGGGTACGATCAGAGAAGCTAAAATTCCATTCATCGTAGCAATAAACAAAATCGACCTACCAGAAGCTAACATCGAAAAAACCAAACTTTCCCTAGCTGAAAACAATATTCTAGTCGAAGGTTATGGAGGAGATGTCCCATTTGTTGGCATTTCTGCCAAAGTTGGTACAGGTGTTTCTGATCTACTTGAAACTATTCTGCTTGTCTCTGATGTGGCCGAACTTACTTATAATCCTTCAGCACTAGCCGAAGGTATTGTTATTGAGAGTAAGCTCGAACCAAAGCGTGGCATTGCCGCCACAATTATTATAAAAAATGGTACCTTGAAGCATGGTCAGTTTGTTGTTGCTGGAAGAGCATTGACTACAACTCGAATAATGGAAGATTTCCTAGGCAAAACAGTTGAGAGCGCTAACGCCGGCACTCCTGTACAGCTTGTTGGGTTCAATATACTGCCTGAGGTTGGATCATCTATAAAAGTTTTTGATAAAAAGAGGGATGCCGAGGATTATATTGAAGAAGCAAGATCAGACACTTCTACAACTAAAGGAAGCGAAATTAACTCAGAAGACCAAAAAATTGTACCTCTTATAATAAAAGCTGATGCTCAAGGAACGCTCGAAGCTATCGAAAAAGAATTAGGTAAAATGAATGTAGAAGGAATATATGTCAAAATTATTGGTAAAGGCATCGGAGCCATTGGCGAAGCAGATATCAAAATGGCACAAAGCGACAAAGAAACAATTATTCTGGGATTCAATACGGGACTCGATAATTCTGCCAAAGATATAAACGAAAAAGTTGGCGCACACATAGAACTATTTAATATCATTTACAAGCTTACTGAATATCTTGAGACTCTTCTTGAAGAGCGTAGACCTAGAATAGAAACTAGAGAGATCATCGGTACTGCCAAAGTCCTCAAAACATTTTCTCAAACAAAAGAGAAGCAAGTCCTTGGTGCTCGTATTGAAAGTGGGATAATCAGTAACGGCGCTAAAGTATCAGTTATTCGTCGTGACTTCCCTCTTGCCGAAGGAAAAATCGTAGAACTCCAGCAAGCTAGACAAAAACAAAAAGAAATCTCCGAGGGAGAATGTGGTCTTATGATTGAATGTAAGACCGATATCGCTCCAGGAGATGTTTTGGAGGCATTTGTTATGGCTATTAAATAGTTTTGTAAATAATTATGGATAGTGGTAAACAAGAAAAAATAGAATCTCAAATTGCCCAGTTGGCAGCGCTTTTCATAGAGCGTGAAAGTAATAAAACAGCCCTGATCACTGTCACGCGTGTAGAAATTCTTGATAGAGGACGAAATGCTACAATCTACATTTCAGTCCTACCAGAGGACGGTGAAGAGTCTGCAATCAATTTTCTCAAACGCAAAAGAAATGACTTGCGTACTGTTATCAAGAAAGGTATCAACATGCAAAATATCCCTTTTATTGATGTAGAAATTGACAAAGGAGAGAAAGCCCGCCAAACTATAGATGCTCTTCTTTATAAAGACGCGCACAATACAAAATAATCCGCCTTTTTGGCGGACAAGACCTGGTGGCCAAGTGGTAAGGCGGTTCTCTGCAAAAGAACTATACGCGAGT
>JBBUBB010000038.1:0-2077 GCA_038058445.1 Patescibacteria group bacterium | reverse complement strand
GTTATTATTGACCCGTGGACCCAGAAAACTTCTGCCGAAGGCGTCTGGGCCGCTGGAGACATTACCAACATTCGCTATCACCAAAACAACATCGCCGCTGGAGACGGTGTCAAAGCGGTTGAGGATCTATATATTTGGATAAAAACGAGTAAATAAAAAAATGCCCTTCTCAGAGGGCATTTAAAATCCTTCTTCTCCTTCTTTAAGTACTGGAACATAACCACCTTGTAGTGTCGTCAGATCCTCCTCAAAACTTTTTTTCTTTTCTTTGTTATCGCGAGGATCAAAAACTCTAATAAGAATAGTTTCAATCTCATCAAGGCGCTTCTCAAAGGCCAGGTCAGTTTCCCTACGGTTTTTCTGTACCTCTACTGCGGCAACAAGATACTCTCTTTTACCTAAAATTTCCTTGTAGTAAAGATGTTTATTCGGGTAGAATCTATCCTTGATTCTACGTCCCATATTTCCTGTAGGACTTATTCCCAAATATACCAATTCTTCCTTTACTACTACTCCCCTTTCAATTGTTAATTCTTTGAAAAAATAAATTCCAGGTCGTTCTCTATAGGGTGCAAATGTACCTTTTTTTCTCTGTTTACCGGGAATTATTCGAAAGGGTTTTTGGAAATCAAGAAAATCAAGTGAAGACTTATCTTTTCTCTTACCAGTAATCCATGGTTTAAGTTTTTCAAATTGGTTATCGAGACAGGTTTTTAAATACTCGGTGACCAATTTTTCTTGAACCGTATAGAGGTTGCTTACAGGGAGAGGTATAGGAGCAAATTCAATATCCGTATACCCTTCCTTAGATCGGTTTCGATAAATATTTCGTGCACCTGAAGCCAAGGAATTTGCTATAGAAGCAAAAGAAAAAAGAGTCCTACCTAATAAGTCCTTGTACTTTATAACTAGTAAACCTGAGACTATCATAGCCACTTGCTAAGAAAACGGGCTTCCCTTTGAACTGCCTGTGGGCTGATACATTCGTGTAAGGCTTAAAGAATTGAAGACTGCTAAGTGAGAGCTTATTAATAGCTCTACGATTAAGTAGTTCTGCCATAATAAATAAATTGTTTTAGAACATTTGTCTTGATTTTAACCTCTCAAATCTTATGTGTAAACTAGACTTTCCCACAAAAAATAGCAAAAGAAAAAACCCTTTGTTACAAGGGTTTAAAGTGATTCAAATTCAATACCGCCTTTTTCAGAAATCATAAGCTTCCCATAATGACCGACAAACAGTCCGTGATCCAATCTTTTCCTAAGAGCCTCAGTATATCTCGTTGAGCTCTTACTTTTTTCCTGACGTACTCCAGACCAAATCATAGCACATAGACCTCTCCCTTTTTTACCAACAAGATGAGCCACGGTTTGTAAGTACCATTCCGTAGCATCATAAATAGCCTTTGTTGGAGACTGACTTGTAGTACGACTTCTAAATACTCTTTTCCTGTCACAACCGAAAGCGCGGGTAATCCAGACGTCGTCAACAATAGCTTCTACACCAGAGAGCATGGCATCAGTGAAGTTCTTAATCTTCCTACCGTTTACCAATCTGTGTGCAGGGTCAATCATCGATTTACCATTCTTAAGCGAGTTCAGATGGTACAAAGAGGCATCCAAGAAACCTCGGAAAGCACTATTCATTTTCTTCCGGTTTTTCCTATTCCCCACTAGAACAGTATAGATTTTATTCTCATAAAACTGCTGTAAGGCTTTAAAAAACTTAGTAGCATTGGAAGTGACCGTGGCTCTAATAGACGTGATAGACAAAAGTGAGGCAATAATCTCTGGATCAAAGCCATCAAAAAGATCTTTGATTTCCTTTCCTGTCCCTTCGTACCAAAATTCATCCATCATGCCATTGTTGACATACCTGGTAATTTTGGAAAACAAAAGAGACGGATCTGATTTTGGCAACTTTTTTCGAAAGACATCCTTCATCTTTGAAATACTTCTATGCCGGATTTGTATTTCCAAGGCCCCTGAAACAAGAATTGTTTCTAGCTCACTCGCTTTCATATTATTTCCTCCACGCAATCTTTTGGTAGAGTCTTTCTTAAAAAGAAGACATTCC
>JBBUBB010000037.1:0-7053 GCA_038058445.1 Patescibacteria group bacterium | reverse complement strand
TTTCTTTCTGCACTACCTTGTTACCCATATCACCTTCAAAGTAATAAGCCTTCATTTCCAGAAGATCTACAACTCCTTCGTGCTTTTCTTCAAGCCCGATTGGGATTTGTACACGAACAGCTTTTTTGGAAAGTCGATCGAGAATAGTTTTGTATGAGTGCTCAAATGAAGCTCCTGTTCGATCCAGTTTATTCACAAAACAAATTCGAGGAACGTTGGCTTCGTCAGCATAACGCCAGTTGGTCTCAGATTGTGGTTCCACGCCAGCCACGCCATCGAAAACAACAACGGCACCATCGAGTACACGAAGAGAACGCTTTACTTCTACAGTAAAGTCAATGTGCCCAGGGGTATCTATAATATTAAAACGGTAGGCATTTTTTTTGTCACCTCCAGAGTATGTCGGAACCCAGTTACAGGTCACCGCTGCTGCAGTAATAGTAATACCGCGCTCACGCTCTTGTTCCATCCAGTCTGTAGTGGTCTCACCATCGTGCACTTCACCGATCTTGTGGCTCATGCCGGTGTAGTAAAGTACACGCTCTGAAGTCGTGGTTTTGCCGGCATCGATATGAGCGATGATTCCAAAGTTTCGGGTTCTCTCTAGTGAAAATTCTCGTTCCATAAATTTAGTTTATAGGTTTAAGGTTATAGTTTATAGTGATAAAAACAAAAAAGACTCTCGTCTGTTGTGCAGACAACTATACGACAAAGACTTCCCTTTTGCAAGAAAAAGTAGACCCCCGTAGAAACGGGGGTCGCAACCAAAACTAACTGCTTATGAGAAAAAAATCGTAATAATAATAATTTTTGGCTAAGGAAGGCCCCGAATAGCGTTGGGCCTTCCTGTAACCATTCAAACCTTATCCTATGAAAATTCTTCTTTAGCTTAGCATGCCCCCAGAAAAAGAAAAGCCCTCAGCCTGTTTGACTTAGGGCTTTTCTTTTTCTGGCTTGTATTACCAAGCAAAATGCGCAAAGGCCTTGTTAGACTCAGCCATTTTGTGAGTATCCTTCTTCTTCTTTACGGCATTACCTTCTCCTTTTGAGGCTTGGATGAATTCATCAGCTAGAGCTTCAGAGATAGTCACTCCTTTGCGTCCGCGAGCACTTTCGATGATCCATCTCATAGCAAGGGCGAGTCGGCGTTCATTTCGGACCTCTCTTGGCACTTGATAGTTTGCTCCACCAATACGACGAGAACGAACTTCCACAAGTGGCCCAGCATTCTTGAGGGCATTTTCAAATATTTCCATTGCATCGTCTACTTTTTCCTTTTCTTTGACTTTCTCTAGTGCGTCATAAACAGCACTTCGAGCTGTATTTTTCTTACCATCCCACATTATGCAGTTGATAAACTTCTCAAGTCGAAGAGAGCCATATTTAATGTCTGGAGTTACTATATTTCTGTTTTTTACTGGTCTTCGCATAAAATTATTTTATTTCTTAGCTGCCTTAGGGCGCTTGGTTCCATACATAGAACGGCTCTTACGACGCTTTTCAATACCTTGAGTATCAAGGACACCACGAACTATGTGGTATCTCACTCCAATCAAGTCCTTAACGCGACCACCTCGAATCATAACCACTGAGTGTTCTTGGAGATTGTGTCCTTCACCAGGAATATAACAAGTCACTTCTTGGCCGTTAGTCAGACGCACACGAGCAATCTTTCGGACCGCTGAGTTCGGCTTCTTTGGGGTAGTAGTTGAAACCTTTACGCAGACACCGCGTTTGAAAGGAGATGGGTAAAATACTGGACGATTTTTGATGTGGTTCATTCCACGAGAAAGAGCCACCGCTTTACTTTTGCGAGTACTCTTGGTGCGAGGCTTCTTTATAAGCTGATTTATAGTCGCCATGTAACAGCCATCCTACTATACCTGGGGCTAGAGTGCAATACCTCCGCCAGCTGGCGGAGAGCTTAAGATAAAGAAATTCCAGTTAAAAGTGTAAAGAGCTTAAAGGCCAGTGGTGCAACAAACTTCCAACCAAAAAACAGGAATATAACCAAAAGTGGCAATGAATACTGTTCCAAGGCTCGCATGCCTTTTTCATACCGAAATGGCAAAACTGCTTCAAGAAAACGAAAACCGTCGAGCGGAGCGATGGGAATAGCATTGAACAAAGCCAAGACAATATTTACCAAAACGATAATACTCGAAATATCAAAAAAGGCTGTGGAGGTAAGACCAGAGGCGGCGGCAATACGAATGGCTAAGCCAAAAATAATAGCAATAGAAAGATTGACAACTATCCCGGCGATAGAAACAAGAGCCACACTTTTATTGCCTCGCTTTAAGTTTTCTGGGTTATATGGCACTGGCTTAGCCCAACCAACTACAAAACCAGCATTAGAGAGAATAAGTACCAACGGCAAAACAACAGAACCAAACCATTCAATATGCTTCAGGGGGTTCAGTGTAATTCTACCCAACATTCGAGCTGTTGGATCTCCTTCTCGTTCAGCCGCCAAACCATGTGCCACTTCATGCACAATTATAGAAATAATAAGTACTAAAAAATAAAATATTGAGAGCGGTCCGGACATTACGCTGCAATAAGATTATACGCTGAGTGTGCTATAGCCTTAAGATGTTCAAGAATTTCCCTAGATTTTTTTAGTTCTTCATTTTCATTCATATTCCCTCTCCTGTATTCACTTTCAGCACTTTCGGCTAAAGACCTAAGAGCCTCAATTTTAGAATTAAATATAAGAGCGTAATCATAAAACTGATTAAAGTAGGGTTTACTTTCGTTTGAATTAATAAAACCCTTTACTTCATCGAAAGCCTGAATTGCTTCTTTCCCATCTGCATGTGGGTATCTATCACCGATAAAGCTAAGGCGAGATTCTATAAAATGTAATGACTCCTTCATATCCTCCATCATTTGTTCTACCGTTTTTGGTTGTTTTTCCATTTGTGGGTCCATATAACTGAAGTATACCAACACAAGCCTTAAAATGGTACCTACTCGTATCTTGCGCTATAAAGCTCTGCGTGTTACTATGGGCGAACTATGGCCAAGGAATGTGTTGTAACTAAAAAGAGCTCTCTGGTTGGTGGAAAGTACGCCAATCGTACTCGTGCGACTATTTTTACCCCAACAGGTTCTATTCGTCGTTATGCCAACCTCCAAAAGAAGCGAGTTTTCGTACCAGAGCTCGGTAAGACTGTAATCGTCACCATCTCCCCTCAAGGCCTCCGAACGATGAAAAAAAATGGTGCTTATGCAACCCTCAAAAAAGCTGGAGCTGTAAAATAAAAAATCCCTCAGAAGGGATTTTCACTTTAACCATTTACGAAGAAGGAAATATGGCCCGCCGATATCGCTATGTATTTCGACAGAGCACTTTATTTTTCTTGCGAATGCTTTCACCAAAAGAGCAAACTCTGATTTTTCCTGAGGTATTCCTAAAAGAAAATCCCCTAAACCTACACATTGAAATGGTCTCTCCAAAAGAACGTACCCACCTGGCCTTAGAACTTGAACGATACTTTTTAAGCGTTTAGCAAGGACATGATATGTAATTTTTTCATAATTTGGAAAAACTTTATCCCGTCCATTGGAAAATCCATAACTCTGTAGCCCAGCCATAGGCATAAAACTGACAAAGGCGGGAGCTACCCTTCCCTTTTTGATAATCTTTAAGAAACCAGAAAAATCTACTGGATTAAAAAGATCGCCGTCGATGAGAATCTTACTATTTGGTAATAGCCTCTTTGAGAAATCGGAAGTTAACAATGAAAAACAATAGCTCTTATCAGCGCCCAAACTTCTACCACAGGCTCGCCCACAGATGTCTATATGGACTACTTTTTGTTTTAGGTTTCGAATTTGAAAAAGATATTCTCCGATCTTCTGTTTCCATTTTGGCATTATCCCGAAGTAACCAGAGGCGTCTCGTCTATCAACTCGATAAAAATCATTTCTATTACTCAGCAAAGCTTCTTTAGTGGCATTTTTATAGAACTCTAATATTTTGCGTATTTCTCCTAATGAAGAAACACTCGCATTTTGCTGTTTCTTCATTGTATTTATTTTTTTAAACAATCTTGTTTCTTTCGGGTCGATATTAAGCTTTTTTAGTACAAAGTCAAACCTCCCCACCAAAATGGTGGGGAGGTCAAACAGTTCATTAGGCGGCTTTGTCTAAACCTTCATGTATGGTCTTATCGCCTAATTCAAGTATTTTATTTACTTCGTTTTCAAAATAGTCATATTCTGGTTTTTCAACCTCAAAGCCCATGACATAGTACTTGCCATCGCGTGGACCAAAAACCGGTGGATCCTTCATCTCCCAAAGCTTTTCAAGGGCATCTTTGAGGTTCTCCTTACTCCAATGCATTTTAGGAGCTTCTTCTATATTCCCCATCTCTAAACTCATATATTGGCATTATACATACTTTCATCTTTTGTCCCACTTCAAGCCATCTGTCTCGAGAGTCATGGTCCCCGCGGTTTGGGTAGATACGTAGGAAATATTAAATTGCCTAAGTAGATCCAAGACTTCTTTGTGTGGGTGGCCGTAGCTGTTGTTTACTCCGGCAGAGATAAGAGCAAGCTGTGGGGTAGTCGCTTTCAAGTATTCTTGACTGGTAGAAGTCTTGGATCCGTGGTGACCAAGTTTCAAAATGTCGACATCAAGCAGATTGGTCCGCCAGCTGGCGGAAGTTTTGGCCAAGTATTGTTCTATAGCTACTGGCGAGTCGCCAGTAAAAAGTACAGACCTATCTCCTATTTGTAACCTCCCAACAACGGAGGCAGTATTCGTCTCCCAAGTATGCGTATCTCTATCAGGAAATAAAACAGTAAAACTAGTCTTGTCTGTCATAGCTAGATTCATTCCCTGTCTTACATAATAAGCAGGAATCTTTTTCTTTAATACATTATCAATTAGGGATTTATATACTTGTGTTTCGGCTACTACATCACTGGTGAGAAACAAACCAACATCATAGCGCTTGATGACATCCACCAATCCCCCTACATGGTCAGCATCAGGGTGGGTGGCGACAATCACATCTATCTTTTTATCATTCCAGGCCATTACCTTTGAAAGCTCTGACAGCACTGTCGCATCTCGCCCTCCATCTAGTAATAACTGTGCACCGTTTTCGGCTTCAATAAGGAAACTATCCCCTTGCCCAATATTAAGCATGTGAACTTTTGCCATAGTTTCTGTTGCTTTAGTCCGCCAGCTGGCGGATGAAATTACCAACCCTATAGACAAGACAAGGGTAACCGCAAACATTAGGCCGATACGAGCAGTTTTAGAATTCATGTATACTAAGTGTAGCGCACATTCAGAAAACAGATATTGCTCCGCCGAAAAGCACGAAATTCTTCTGGCTTGAGAATTATCTCCGTCCGTCGTCAGACACTCCTACCGAGGCTTTTCTCGAAACAATATCTGTTTTCTTTATTATTAATAATTAATGAAAAATATAGCTATGTGTTGAGTGGTGTGTTTCGAGCCTGACTGAGGCGAGAATCAGGTCATTTTTCAGCAGAAAAATACCGACAGCACGAAATACATAGGTATATTTTTTAAAAATCATATGTTTACAGAACAAAAATTCCAAATCCCTGCCTTGCAGGGCATAAGTGAGAAAACAATAGAGGAGCATTTGAAGCTCTATGCTGGCTACGTCAAAAATGCGAACGCGATTATAGAGAAAATGGCTATCCTCGATAATGAAAAAGACGCTTACATCGTCGGGGAGCTCTTTCGAAGGTTTAGCTTTGAATACAACGGTATGCGCAACCACGAAGTCTACTTTTCCTCTCTTGAAGGAGGCGCAAAACCTCTTGACCCAGACAGCGCTCTAGGAAAAACTCTGCTTGGTCTTTTCGGAACATATGAAAAATTTATAAAAGAATTTACTGGGCTCGCTCTCACTCGCGGTATAGGTTGGGCAGTACTCTGGTACGACAGAAAAGAAGATAAACTACTTGCTTCATGGGTAGATGAACAACACCTAGGACAGCTAAACGGTTGCGCTATGATTTTGGCACTCGATATGTGGGAACACTCGTATGTCTCTGACTACCAACCTTCAGGTAAGAAAGAATACATCGAAGACTTTTTTAAGAACATAAATTGGACTGTTGCGGAAAGATATTTTGTAGAGGCATCTAAATAAAAAAGAAAAACCCGGAGTTCCGGGTCTTTAATACATTACTCTCCACCAAGTATGTCACCAAAATGCGCCTTGGTGTTTTTACTCTCTGAATCGTAAGCTCTTTCAAGAGTCAATAATACTTCTGAACAAGACGCTTTCCGATTTAAATCAAGCTTAATAAAAAGCTTTTTTATAATCAGATAGTCAGGCAATCCTAGACCTGTTTCAGGTAGTTTACGAACAACCGACTCCTTGGATGGGTGAAGAACCTCAAGAAGACACTTGCCGTCCTCAGGATCTTCAGTATCGAGAATCTGGAGAATTATATCTCCCCCTATAACCCGGTACCATTGGTATGGTTTGTCATTCATTGAATCCTGACTATTTTTATGAAAAAAACAAAACTCAATCGCTGATATATCAAGCGGATCATCCAGATCTCTCTCGGTGGCAGTTGAAAAATGTGGTATAGGCTTCTTACCAAAAGCTCTGATAAAAGCATCGTCACTTTTAGCTTTTTTAAGTTCGTTGATAAGCCTGTTAATAGCCGGCAGATCTTTTTCTGTTGGCTCTTTGGCATTGAAGTATGAAGCAATAACATTCCCTTTGATGTCCAGGAATCGCATATCAAATATTGTTTCGTTTGATTCAATAATAGACAGCAACTCCCCGGTTCCCTTGATTGGTAGTTCTTTTTTCACTTTATATGGTTTAGATTGAACAAAATTGTATCTTTTTCAGAGATTACAGCAATTTGTATTTTAGTCAATCTGTGGCTGAAAGATACTTTTCAGATGCCCAAGATAAGTAAGTATCTCTTTTCGGAAAACAGCTCCAAATAAAACAATATAAATAAGGGCAACACACCATCCTGCTAGGGGTGGTGTTTGCCATTGTGGCAATAGGGCGAAGAACGAAAGGACCT
>JBBUBB010000036.1:0-2324 GCA_038058445.1 Patescibacteria group bacterium | reverse complement strand
GATGGCAATAAGGTACTATACGCCCAAGTAATAAACGGAGGTGGTGTACCAGTATCTGATTTTGTTACTGTCATGGGCAATGGTACCAACTTTCTGACAGCCGCTTTTGATACAACGATTTACATTAATAGCAATCCTACAGGTACTGGTTACCTCATTTTAATACCTGCGACACCCGTAGTAGAGAAGTCTATTGCAGTTCGTATTCCACTACATTTCGTTCGAAACTAAACTTTTTTTAATGATATAATAAGGGTCATGCAAGACGCTGTCACATCATATGGGATTCTAAACCAGATTGGTATTTTTATTGTACTTCCGATCCTAATAATCATGGCGTGGAATCTTTGGCTCTCCTATATTCAGACAGTATTTTTGAAAAGCTTGAAATGGAAACTGCTTGAAATAAAACCTCCGAAAGATGTTTGGAAAAGCCCAGCAGCCATGGAGTTGGTACTAAATTCGCTTTATCAAACCGGTGGGACTGGGAACTGGTTTGATAAACACTGGAAAGGTAATCTTCGTAACTATTTTTCCTTGGAAATAGTCTCAACTGAAGGTGATATTCATTTTTATATTAGGACAACTGAAAAATTCAGAAAAATAATTGAATCCCAAATTTACGCACAATACCCGCAAGCTGAAGTAACTGAAGTGGAGGACTACACAACAAGAGTACCTGGCTTCAAGAAAGACGGGGCAATTTCTCTTTGGGGATGCAATTTTGTTCTAACAAAAGATGACCCTTACCCAATCAAAACCTATGTTGACTATGGTCTCGACAAGGCTGTTGGCTCTCTCGAAGAAGAACAGCGCATAGACCCAATCACTGCCATGCTCGAATTTATTGGCTCTATTGGCATTGGTGAGCATATGTGGTTTCAAGTAAATGTTCGTGCTGCAACTGACAGGTTTTCTATTAAAGGAAAGGACGGGAAAATAGAAAAAAATAAAAAATGGACCGACCAAGCAAAGCAAGTAATCAAAGAATTCAATGAGAGCCTAAAGGAAAAGGACGCTGAAGGCAAACCTATGGCTCCTCGTCGCGCCACAAAAGGCGAGTTGAGTGTAATAGAGTCTATTGAGCGCAACGCCAACAAGATGGGCTTTGATGCAGGTATAAGAGCAGTTTATGTAGCAAATAAAGATAATTTTGACCCTAACCGTATTGGCGGAGTTACCGGAATGATTCGCCAATATAACACTGCGGACTTCAATGCATTTAAACCAAGTGGTACAACATCCTTTGACTATCCATGGCAAGATCCTTTGGGGAATAGAATAATAAAAAAGAAGAAGGACACCCTAGATGGCTATAAGGCCAGAAAATTCTTTTATGGTGGCTTTAATTTCAAGAAGCTTAAAAAATATTTTACTCACCCAAACAAAGATGGTGGTAAGCCATTTATTCTCTCGACTGAAGAACTGGCGACTATCTTCCACTTACCAGGTCGTGTCTCAGAGACACCAACATTTGCTCGTATCGAAGCTAAAAAAGGTGAGCCACCAGTTAATCTACCAATTTAAATATGGATCCTCAGAAGCACTTAAAACGGGCAGCGGTTTTGTTAGTAATAATTTTGGTACTTTATATTTTAGTTAGTTTGGCAAGTTATTTATTATCGCCACCAAAATCTTTCCCCTCACCATATAGTGTGACGATCGACAATGGTCAATCACTTTTTTCTATTTCTAAAGAGCTTGAGGATGATGGTGTAATTAAATCAAGAAGAGTATTTGAGATGCTGATGTTGACATTTGGCAATGATAAAACTATAAGTCGCGGTGAGTATTACTTTGATAAACCCACTGGGGTAGTAAGTATAGCGCTCCGTATTTCAGGAAGGGACTTTGGTATTGATCGTACCAAAGTAACTTTTCCAGAAGGCTTCACAAATCGCCAAATGTCGGAGAGACTAGGAGTAGAGCTTCACAATTTTGACACCAAACTTTTCTTGGATTTATCAAAAGGGAGTGAGGGTTATCTTTTCCCTGATACATATCATTTTATGCCTTGGGCTACTCCCGACGCTGTAGTAAATACACTCAAGAAGACATTTGATCAGAAAACTAAAATTTTTAGTAAAGATATTGAGGACTCAGAACACTCTCTCAAAGATATTATCGTTATGGCTTCTATTATTGAAAAAGAGGCAAATGGAGAAAATGATAGAGCTGTTATCTCGGGTATTTTGTGGAAACGAATTGATAAAGGTATTCCACTTCAAGTTGATGCGCCATTCCTCTACATTCTAGGAAAAGAAAGTAGCGAGCTTACTCGTAATGATTTGGCCATTGATTCACCGTTTAATACGTACAAATAC
>JBBUBB010000035.1:0-2349 GCA_038058445.1 Patescibacteria group bacterium | reverse complement strand
CCAGCCCCGGCGTTGACCCCAACTGAAGTCAGAAGTCCAGCGATAGTAAGAGCTCCCGCAGAAGTGATTTTATTTGAACTTGAAAAAAACTGAATATCCCCGGTTACACCAGCGTTGAAAGTGAGAGGATTTGATCCAGTAGCTTTTAGCCCAGCAAGTGTTGCGTGACTTAAGACAAGAGCTCCAGTATCAACTACTGGTATTTGACTACTAGTTGCACTTAGGCTTGGAGTATATCCACCAACTCTCTCTGATTCGACTGCGGCAGGCACAGCACCGAGAGTTTTACGCGGTGTCATTACTCCATCCCAGCTTGGAGTGCCAGTGCCACCAATATTAATCATCAAGTAAAGAGTTTGGTTGAAATCAACTCCAGAAAGTGTAGATACAGACCCGAGCATTACACTAAAGAGTCCACTAGTTACAGTTACTTTATTTGTACTAGTCCTTGTTTCGATCCAGACACAACTTGTAGTACATGATCCTTGAGTAGTGTCGCCACCAGTTGAGACTGTCATCAACTTAAACTCCATGTTGTAGTCTCCGTTTGCAACCGCTACGCCAGAGGAGTTTGTGAGTTTACCTTGATAATTTATTTGTTTGTTAAATACTGCTTGCGCCGATGGAATACTAAAGAAGCTTGTGAAAAATAATGTAAGAGTAAAGAAAGCAAAAAGAAATTTTCTCATCAACGTAATTTTCATCTTTTGTTGTGATTGAAAATTAATCATTGTTTTATAACTGCTGCTGCCTCAACATCAGAAGAGAGCGTTTTGTTGACCGCTCCCCCGGTTGCAATATCATTTGAATTTTGAAAATTAGTAATATAAAAAATAACGCCAAAAACACCCACAAAAAAGATCATAGTAATAAGGAAGATATTATTTCTACGACTAGGAGAAAAGAAGCCCCGAATAGCAAACTTCTCATGTCGGACTTTCTGTTTAAAAATATAGTTATTTACCTCTTCTTCAGTAGTGGCCCACCCCCTACCAACTTTCTTTGCTTTTATGTCACCATTGCGTATAAGGTACCCCAAATAATCTTGGCTATAGCCACTTATTTTAGAAGCCTGATTAAGATTTATAATTTTTTTAAGAGATTCCATTCTATGAAGTTATATAAGACGATCTCGGGTAGCCGAGGTAGACATATTGGTGATTTAGTACTACTATAGTATAGCTAAAAAGCCCTGTTTTATCCACAGGTTAATCACAATGGTTATTCACATGTTATAAAAAGTGTTATTCTGAGGCCTTTATCACCCTTCTAAGCCATAAAATAAGGCCCAAAATGAGTATTAACCAGAAGCATGTAACCAGAATGTCTCGGTTAGAAACTCCAACGGCCGTAAGAGGCTTTGAGTCAGAGACAGGTACTCTGAGAATCCCCTCGCTGAGTAGGGCTGTGTGATCTTGGTTAAATCCATAAATGCGAACTGGATAATCCCCACTTAGGAGTAGTGGTGGGATACTGGTTTGGTAAGTTTTGTTTTGATTGTCATAGTTAAAGAGATAAGCCCTAGTTTCTGTTTTACCCGGTGTAGTTATCTCTACCCATAAGTCACCAAACCCTTCAAATGTTCCTGGCATGCTTTGAGCACTAATTGTATCAGTCCCTGTGACTTCCCTGACGTTCCCTACCGGAGAGACTATTTGACCCTTTTGTATTACAAGAAAGTGAGGAAGGAAGTCTTCACCTTTAATTGGCGGTGGTGGTAACACAATAGGGAGATTTTCTCTAAGATCAAAAAGGGTTTTGACCCCAACACCAGAAGAAAACGCTCCGGAAGTTTCTCGAGTGAACAAGGTGTAATAGTACACACCACCAATGGTGACATTAGTGTCCAAGAAATATTCCGTGCTACCTTCGTAAACCAAAGTACCAGTGAAAGGACTAGAACGGAAACGATCTCTGTTACGCATAATACGAATATAATCAAAGCCCGGGTCAATCGGGTTTACCCATTTTAGTGTTATACCCTTCTGGCCTATATTTGCATGAACATTCGATGGGTTTGGTACAATGTGTTTTTGTGGGAAAGAAGTAGTAACAAAAGTACCACCATAAGTTTCAGTTACTGAAGCCCCCCTTCCTTCCACAGTTATTAAAAAAAAGTACTGAGTCCCAGGATTTAGCTCAGTTAAAACAGAGCTATGATTAGTAACAAAAATTATGCTACGCGTAGTACCACTTTTTAATTCTATGGTTTCTCCCCATGTTACCGTAGCAAAAGTTGGGGAAAGTGTTTTGTAATTGATGACAGCCTTGTCAACTCCGGGGGTGATAACTACATCGTATAAAAATGGGATGTGCCCTCCCCCGCCGCCTTGTGGAGGAGGTGGGGTA
>JBBUBB010000034.1:0-6930 GCA_038058445.1 Patescibacteria group bacterium | reverse complement strand
CAGGAAACTTAGTTCGGATCTCGTTTTCAAGGGCACTAAATACTTCTACCCATTCGTGGTTGGACCACTTCATCATAAAAATAGAGTCACCTTTTACGCTTTTGGAGAAGTTGGGTAATGCTTTAATATTTCTCACCCTAGCATCTTTGCAAAGAGGGATTAGTTTTTCAATTATGCCCTCCTCTTCCTTTTCGAGAATTACTAAATGTGCACTTTTCCTGTTTTCAGCTATTTGCCATTTTATTTTCAAGCTCATAGTGGATTTTTTCTTTTACTTTATACCAAAAAAGCTCTTTGTCAAAAGGGTAGAAAAAGAGGCGGTTTTTTGGTAAAGTAAGGGAATGGAATCTCCTCACAAGGTTGTCACTCGCTTCGCCCCAAGCCCGACGGGGCATATGCATGCTGGGAGTTATCGCACCGCTTTTTTCGCTTACTTGTTTGCTAAGCGTCATGGGGGCAAGTTTATTTTGCGGATTGAAGATACCGACAAGGAACGCTCAGAATCACAATACACAGATGAAATTCTGAGAGTGTTTGAAAAGATCGGTATCTCATATGATGAAAAATATATTCAGTCAGAAAATGCACCTAGACACAAAGAAATTCTAGAGAAGCTAATAGCCGAAGACAAGGCCTATATTTCCAAAGAAGAAGCCAAAGATGGCAGTGGTGTTATTAAAGACATAGTTCGTTTTCGCAATCCCAAAAAAGTTGTGACCTTCGTGGATCTTATTCGCGGAGCTATTTCTACCGATACTAGTGACCTCGGAGATTTTGTATTGGCCAAAAATATTGATGAACCACTTTTTCATTTAGCTGTAGTGGTGGACGATCATGATGAAGGTGTCACCCATGTCATTCGTGCCGAAGAGCACATAGCCAACACTCCGCGCCAGATACTCATTCACGAAGCTCTAGGCTTTGATATTCCGCATTATGCTCATTTGCCCCTAGTCCTAGCTCCCGACAAGAGCAAGATGTCTAAACGCAAAGGTGCTATTCCTGTTGTCGATTATTTAGAAATGGGCTATTTGCCTGAGGCGCTCTTGAACGCTATTTGTCTGTGTGGTTGGAATCCAGGAACAGAGCAGGAAATATTTTCGCGTGAAGAATTGGAAAAAATATTTGATCTGGATAAGGTTCAAAAGTCAGGGGCGGTCTTTGGTGAAGACAAACTCAACTGGTTCAATAGGGAATACATCAAGAGACTTTCCTCTGGTGAGTTTTGGAATTATGCACAAGAATGGATGCCAGAAGAGTTTAAAAATTCTGAAATATTAAAAAAACTCGAATCCGTAATTCGTGATCGTATTGAAAAATTTTCTGATATTAAAACGCTTTTTGAAGCAGTGGAGTTTACATACTTTTTCAAAGACCCAAAAGTAGACGAAAAGATGCTGGCATGGAAAGATTCGACACTAGACAAAGCCCATGAATATTTGAAGGAAATAAAAGTGCGTCTTGAGAAATTAGATAAATGGGACTACGAAAGTATTAAAGGTGCTAGCTGGGAGTACGCAGACAAAGAGGGCAGGGGTGCAGTTCTCTGGCCTATGCGGGTCGCCTTATCCGGCCGCGAGAAATCTCCAGACCCATTTGAGATTGCTAGCATCTTAGGTAAAGAAGAAACTTTGAAAAGATTCTAAAAAACAAATATCCCCCAACACTCTGTCTTGTGTTGGGGGACTTTTTTAGTAGCTTACCTAATTAGGTTCCATTGGCGGGCGGAAGATCCATCTTTTCGGAGACCACTTTTTGGCTGTGGGCCTGATGGATTTCCTTAAAATATTACAAATAGACTGGTCAGCCTGACCGGCTTTTGCTGTTTCGCCTGGGCAGATATTGTCCCAAGGACTAGCCGGAGTGATCGTAAGTATGGCTTGACCTTTGTCTTTCTCCCACTGGCTTATTGGGGAGGCACCGGTTTTTTTGAAAGCTACCAAAATTATTGCAAATAAGATAATTAATATCCGCATGTGCATTGGTTTTGGTTATTTTGGATAGAGCTGATTTCTAGTGTAGGATAGCATACTAGCTAGATATTGTCAATAGCTGTCGTTTTGGACAATTTTTTGCTAGGATAGGAACGATATTTCGTATTGTTCATTTTTAAATGTGTGCCAAATGCCGGAAGGATATATCTTTAATCAGGATGATTTTGATCGGTTCAGAAAAGTGATGCTAGCTATTGGGTTTACCCCTATCAAACACAAAGAAGGCAGGCAAGAAGGTTTTGAATATTTCAAAAATGGCCTGAGAGTTAAGGTCTGGACTACATTTGATACCGGTCTAGGCAGGACCAGAGATTCTGGTACCGGTAAGGTGGTGATACTAGAGAGCAATAGGTTTTCCTACATGGGAACTCCTAAAAACAGGACAAAATACTTTTTTGAAAACTTGTTTATTTATGCTCTTGCTGCTAAATACCATGTTGATGCTCGACCGTATTCAAAATGCCGTAAGCTAATGCAGATTTACCAGGGAGAAGTGAGGAAGGATAAGGACAGTGAAAATGAAAAGAGCACTTCAAAGAGAATGTGTTTCTGGGTTTGTCCGATCAAAAGCCATCGTTACAAAGGTGGCTGTCCGACAAAACCTTGGTCGCTTGGACTACCCGATGAAATTCTTTCTGTCATGGTCAAGAAATGGGATAAGGCAGAAAAGTATTACAACAAACTTCGTGCCGAAGGAAAAGAGGTCAATGTCTTTCTAAAGATGCGTAAGTCATGGGAAGAGAAGTATGGTGAGTACGATAAACCAGAAGAAGCTGTATAGTGATTGCCCGTTCGTACGGGCTTTTTTATTACCTAAGAGATAGTTGACTTATGCCTACTTTGGTGTTATGGTGCAGACGAAAACCCATTGTTCTAACATTTTAAACTGAATAATTATGAAGCCAGATTTAAACCCTGCTCATATTGATCGCATTTGCGATCTTAAGATTGGTTCGAGCCACAAGGCTAACACAATCTTAGTGCTACTCGGCGAAGTGCCGGCCACAGTTATTGATCTCTACAAAGGCAACGATTCGCCACAGAAAGTGCAGGAAGCACTCAGAGCGATTAATCTCTATCCGGTGAGAGAGGAGGTCTTAAGAGGATCTCCAAACCACATTGGTGCATTGGTAGTGGCCCAGGTTAAAAGAACAGCTAATCTGTTCCATCACGCCATCCATCGATCTGATACAAGACTGATCGGTATGTATTGGGGTCTACCAGAAACCGCTGCTGTTGCTTACGCAACCAAGCGGGGATTGCTCCAAAAGCGTTCTTACCCCGAAGATATGATCGATAACCCGCTTGGGTTTGATCTGTCCGAGGCAGGGCAGCACGAGGAGATCAGGGTGATTGAAGAGAGGATGGCCACAATTCGCAAGCATGCACCGGAGCTTTATCATGAGCTCTATGACCACCTGCTGGTTCACTAATAATTTATTTTCAAAGCCGTTTCGATATTTCGGGGCGGCTTTTTTGTTTGTTTAGATTTAATACATCTCTAATTCCCAGCCTTCACTGAAGCTTCGGCGGGGCACGGCGCGCGAATAGGCGAATAGTACATACTAGCATTTTGCAAAACACTGCAGTAAGAAATTAGTTGATATAATATACCCATGACCTCAAATGAATTGAATGACAAATTAATGAAGATAGCTGAGGGGGTTTATGGTACAGCCACAGATCCGGACCAGATGCCGATTACCCGTGAGTCCGCAGAGAAGCTAGATAAGCTTTGTAGTGGTTGGTTAGAAACAGAGTTTGATGAAGCGGGGGAGCCAATATCATGGGCGGTAGTGATGCCGACACAGAGAGAGTTGGCTGATAAGTTTTTGAATAAGGAAATATCTGAGCGGGATCTTTTGAACCTGACAGAGCCGGCAGATATTTACGATGCAGTTTATATTGTTTCAGTTATTACCGTGCCAGAGCAGCGTGGTAGGGGGCTGGCTATCAAGGTTATAAATAGAGCAATTAATAATATGCCAGTGGCTAGTGATGCGATCTATTTCACTTGGCCCACGACGAAAGAAGGTGAAGCCTTAATCAAAAAGCTCCAACCAACCTTGTCTAAACAAATAAAAATCAGAGAGTAGTATGCACATAAAAGTAAAAGTATTTTCAGAGAGCGGGGAGGATAGGGTTGATCAAGTAGGCAAGGACGCTTATGAAGTGTATGTGCGAGCGGGGGCACAAAATGGCCATGCCAACAAGGAAGTAATTTATTTACTCTCCAAACATTTCGGCAAAGGCATCAAGATGGTCTCCGGCGGCACTCGCCAAAGCAAAATATTTGAAGTGTTATAATCAGGTTTATGAATCCATTCAAAATATTACAAATCAGAAAGATGGTGAAGGAAGCGAGGGGAAATCCGAGCAAGCTTGCAGGGGAGCAGGTTAGGGAAGCTCTTTGGGGACTGTTGATATTGCCAATTATTTTTGGAGTAATTGTACTCGGACTATTTTTCATCATGGGCTATACACACCTCTTTGGCTTTACTCTTGGAATTTTCAGAATCTTGTTTTGGCTAGGACTTGTGCCAAGTTTGATAACTTTTCTTATGTTTAGAAAACTGATAGTTTCTGCTTCGAAGATATCTGTAACTCAAACAAAGCGCGTTGTAGACGCAGTCGCCAAAGATACTACAAATGAAAAAGGAGTTTAAAATAAAAGCAAAAGTGTGGATTTACCCTAGTCCGCCAGCTGGCGGAGGTGGCTGGCATTTCGTGACTCTCGACAAAAAGCTGTCGTCACAGATTAGAGAAAAATATAAAAAAGGCTTTGTGAAAGTAGAAGTCAAGATAGGGAAGACCAAATGGCTCACATCACTTTTCCCGCACAAACTCTCTAATGCTTATCTTTTGTGCATTAAGAATCAGGTTCGTAAAAAAGAAGGTATTTTAGTTGGGGATGAGATTGGGTTAACTATAAAAATTTTGTAATAAAAAACACGATCGTCTACAACAGCGGAGGCGGTAGGTGATCGTGCTTTAGGTTCAGGAGAAGTTTCGTTCTCCATTAAATCCCTGTCCCGTGGATATACTTCAACACGAGAGGGGTTTTCTTGCTCTTTTTTTAATTATTTTTACAGTTAGCTCTTCCGAGATGAAAGGTTGGATTCTTAACTCAATAGGTGATGGCGGGTACTTAATTTCTTCAAGTCCTTTCCTTAGGTTAATCTCCGTCGGTTTGTCATCTATTGCAACCAAGACTATCTCGGTATGTGCTGTGTGGCAAAGGAGCAGAGTACTAATCCGAAATGAGCCGATACCAATTATTGCAAAGGTTAGCTTTCTTTGGGGCATTCGTATTGGTTTTGTTTGATACTACGACAAATCAGTATTTTTGTCAAAATTAATCATTGTGCATGGTAAAATGGACAGATGCTCGCTTTTACCAAGAAAGAAATAGCTTTAATGAAAAAGCTCAACACACCAGAGAAGGTGCAGGATTTTTTGAACAGGATCCCAATAAACAAAGAAAAAAATGGAGTCGGGACTGCCAAGAGCCCTGTCATGGTATTGCGAGAGAAAAATGCTCACTGTATTGAAGGGGCAATGCTTGGAGCTTATATTTTATCTCTCCACGGCCATAAACCACTTCTCATGCATTTAGAAACTATCAAGAGCGACTTTGAACATGTTATTGCACCCTTTAAGGTTGGTGGGCTTTGGGGGGCGTTGTCCAAGACTAATCATGCCGTGCTCCGCTTTCGTGATCCCGTATACAAAAACATTCGTGAGCTGGCGATGTCGTATTTCCATGAGTACACTGATGACAACGGCTTCAAAACTCTACGAAAATATTCTGACCTACTTGATTTACGAGAATTTAAGGACGACTGGATGTTTGAGGAAAACGATTTGTGGGGGGTAGACGAAGAACTTGGCAAAATTAAACACTACAATATTGTGCCAAAAGGGGTGAAGCTCCGGAGGGCTGATCCCATTGAACAAAGGGTAGGGAAGGTAGTGGAGTGGTAGGAAATATCAAAGTGTGGTATAATCACGCTTGTACAAATATTAATTTAAGTACTTATAAAAAATATGCCAGAAATCAAAGCTCTATGTATGAAGTGTCGTGATGCTAACAATAAGCCAACGATGCAAGTAATGAAGGATATCGTAGTGACTGAAAAGAACAATCGCTACTCTGCAAAAGGAAAGTGTTCGCAGTGTGGAGGCAATATGTTCAAGTTTATGAACAAGGAGACTGCCGATAGTCTAAAGGCGTAATATAACAAAAAGCATCCGCCACTGGCGGATGCTTTTTTGCGTGGTAGTATCAATGCATGGAAATAAAGAGCGCGGTATTCGTAAAAGGGAGCCCAACAGTGGATGGGCTCTTTGATGACGGGTTACCACATGTAGCTTTCATGGGTAGATCAAATGTAGGTAAGAGTAGTACTATCAACGCTCTAACTAAAACCAAAGGCTTAGCCAAGGTGAGTGGTGCTCCAGGGGCGACAACTCATATCAATCTGTTTTTAGTTAACAACAAATTCTATATTGTTGATTTGCCAGGATATGGATTTGTAAAAGGTTCGGTAGGCAAGCGTGATGTGCTTCACAATACAATTGAATCTTACCTCAGGCATCCTCATAAGAGCCCTCAAACAATTGTTTTAATTATTGACGCCAAAGTTGGTCCTACTGCTGATGATCTAGATATACTGCAAACAATAGAGGAGCACGGCAAGAGCGTGGTGGTGGCAGTTAATAAAATAGATCAACTAAAAAATTCAGAGCTCAAAGCACAACTAGGCAAAATCCAAAAAGCTATTGGTGGACACACTTTGGTACCTTACTCAGCCGAGAAAAAGATAGGCCTGTCAGGGCTTTTGACTGCAGTTAGTTTTTAGGTTTTACACAGGGAAAGGCCTATTGGCGTTGTATAATAAAGGGGTAGGTCGTATTAGTTAAAGTAAAAAATATA
>JBBUBB010000033.1:0-16245 GCA_038058445.1 Patescibacteria group bacterium | reverse complement strand
CTTGGAATTCATCGAGTTATCTTAGGATATTATCTAATGCTTCAGTAGCTTTTTTTAGTCGTTCTTCCTAAGCACCACTTACTACAAAAAAGATACCACGAGATTGTTCTAGGCCATCAATAAACCATTGATGCATTTCATGTCGTATATGTTCACCGTCTCGTGTTCCGTCTTGAACGAAGGGTATTTCATCACCGGTAACTATATACAAGTCATATTTTCGTCTGTTAGCAATTTTTTCTACTTGTGTAGAGTTTGCCCCCATGTATCTTTTGTGCCATATACTTGTAGCAAAAGCATCAGTGTCGCATATCACCAAACCATATGCATTCCTTGCTAACTCGTCTTCTCGACGAGACTGTTCAGACGCTATATGAACAAACTCTTCAGTGGACCATTTTTTATCTACCTCTTCAATCCAGTTGAGACAATACTCTCGGCCATATTCTGGTACCCATACTGTTTTGTAGTATTCAGCGATATCTTTTGTAAGTGTTGTTGTTCCTGTAGATTCTGCGCCTAGTATAACAATACGTTTTGCATAGTATGCTCTTACTGGTGGGGCTAAATACACCCAGTTCGCAAGTGTATCATTACGAACCTTCGTTCCGGATATTGGGATATGTACTCGTCGTTTATCAACAAGCATATGTCTTGACCCCATTAAAGTAGCATAGGGTTCGCCGTAGTCTTCCGAGGTAAAGACGATATCTGGTGCCTCTCCTAGGACTCTAAGGGTGTAGTCGGCCCACCCTTTTGTGTCGTCATCAGCGAGGGTATCGGGTACTAGGCGCACCTCAATATCAGGGTAGATCTCTTTTATCCAGCCAGCACGAATATGCCCCAAAACTGTCTGCTCTGCTTTTTCACATACCCACACGATTAAATGATCACAGTTGGCACGCGCAATATCTATCAGAAACATATGTCCTAGATGAAACGGGTAGAATTTTCCAATAATGAATCCTTTTGTCATATTATTTTAAAGACTTGTTACTTTTATATATGTTCGACCAGTTCAGAAGTCCTTTGATAGCAAGAATCAAGAAGACGCAATAAAGAATTGAAATAAGGTGAACCCCTTTTGCCCAGTACAAGCCAATACCAATGATGTCAACTAATATCCATAGATACCAAGCCTCAAGCTCCTTTCGAACCAAAAGAATAGTGGCCACGAAGCTTAAGATAGTAGTAAAGCTATCAAGATAAGGGAATGACGCGGGGTCATTGAAGAACTGAGGTAAGTATATGTTGAGATTAGAAGTCAGGTATCCTAGAATAATGGTTCCTAGAACTATAGTCAGTACCCACCATGGTCGAGAACGAGTGTTAATACGAAGAATTGGTTTCTGGGATGACTGTGGCAGTCCCTTTGCTTTTGCCCATACCCACCAACCCCAAAAACCGGTTATAAAGAAATATATTTGCTCAAAGAAGTCCGCATACAGATTGATCTGCAAAAACAGAATTCCAAATAAAGTAGTAGCGATTATCCCAACAGGCCAATTTAATATACGGTTTTTCGCCACAAGCCATACACACCAAATATTTAGTATGGTACCAAAGAATTCAATGTAGCTCATGGGGTATCCGATTATAGTGAAGAATGTAGTTTGTACGTTTAGTAATGTTTCCATGAATGTATATTAGATAACTGTTAAATCTTTAATTTTTGAACTAGTAAATGAGTAAAGGTTGGCTGGCCGATGCTTTACTCCTCGCAACTGTCGATCCTGCTTTTTTACTACCTTAAGGCTAAGTAATTTCTTACGAAAGTTTCTTTTATCGATCTGTTTTGCCAGAATTGTCTCGCATATCTTTTCAAGATGAGTTAAGGTAAATTCTTTTGTTACTAACTTTGAGGAAATGGTAGTGTGAACAATTTGGAACCTTAAACGTTTTATAGCGACAGAAAGAACCGAATCATGATCGTACGCGAGCTTAGGTGTTTTGTGTGCAGATTCCCACCAAAGGTTTTTTGTATCCGTCTGCTCGTTTCTCGATAGTGCTTCCCATGGTATTAGTGCTATATAAGCCACAGACACTACTCGCCCTCGAGGATCACGGTTTACACCACTGAATGTATAGAGTTGTTCATAGTACACCTTGGAACTATCAATACCGGCCTTTTCAGATATTAGTCTTTCAACTGCTTCCTCTGCTGTTTCAGTAGGGGAGATAAGCCCACCAGGTATTCCCGGGATACCCGGAAAGTGAGGAGGGCGATCTACCTTACTAAGTCGTACAAAGAGAGTATTGTCCCTCACGGTAAATAAAACTACATCTGCAGCAATAATTGAAAATTTAATGTTGTCTTTTGTGTTCTTCATACTTAGTGTATTATATACACATTCTTGGTAGAATGCAAGCTAGAGATTCTGGGGATAACATTTGCCCAAAAAAAACTTGAATAAAGGCTATTATTACAGTATAGTTTGCCATATTGCCTGATCGTCTAATGGTAGGACACATCCCTCTGGAGGATGTTATTGGGGTTCGAGTCCCTGTCAGGCAGCAAAACAAGTTTTCTTGTTTTGTGCATGAAGCACACAAACTGCTTTGTGTGCGACAGGGACGAGAACAGCGGAGTCTTATTTCTTGAACACAAGAAATTAACGAGCTGGTGCCCAGACCTTTTGTGAGAACAAAAGAGTCGAGGGAGAGATTCCCTGTCAGGCAGCAAGGCGCAGTTTGTTTTGGGTGTATACTCTAAATATGAAAAAAGGATACAGAGGAGACATAGAAAAAGACACACGAGAAAATGGTGCTTTCCGTAAGGTGCTCTACGCAGGCGCTCATAGTCAGCTGGTTTTGATGAGCTTGAAACCGCTTGAGGATATAGGGCTTGAGACACACGAAGACAATGATCAGTTTTTTAGATTTGAGTCTGGGCAGGGGAAAGTAATTATCAATGAAACAGAATATTCCGTCGGAGATGGTGTGGCTATTGTGGTGCCCTCTGGCGCTAAACACAATGTCATAAACACTTCAGAAACAGAAGATCTAAAACTCTACACTATTTATAGCCCAGCTCATCACAAAGATGGGATTGTTAGAGAGACAAAGGCCGAAGCGGTAGCAAATGAAGCAGAATTTGATGGCAGTACCACTGAATAAAGGGTTTTTGGCAGGCTGTAACCTTTTGCTGGTATAATGACATTATAGTTATAGAGGCTGTATGGAAACAACCTTAGAATTACAATCGTTGGTTTCTTCCGCGCAAGCGGGGGATGAAGAGTCTTTCAGAGTGCTCTATAGCATGCTTTCTCCTCGGGTCTTCCGGTTCATCCGCCCCCGAGCAAAAAGCCGAGAGGACGCCCTCGATGTACTTCAGGAAACATTCATTGATTTTTGGAAAGGAATGTCTAGATTCTCATATCAAGGGGACTCTTCGCTTGACGCCTTCCTCTACCGCATCGCCTCTCGAAAATTAAGTAGGGTGTTTAGATTGTGGAAGAGGGAGGTATCACTCGAGTCTCTAGGAGATGTCGCTGATGTTGAAGGGCAAGAAAGTGACCATGGTGCTGTGCTTGATGTGGTCAAGGCGCTTCAGTCACTTAAGTCCGTCGACAAAGAGATACTCATACTGAGACATATCGAGGGACAGTCTTTTTCAAATATTGCTACGCTTCTAGGACACACTGAAAATGCGCTCAAGGTTCGTCACCATAGAGCTCTGTCAAGGTTAAAACAAACACTACATTATGAATAACAATCATCAAGACATTGAAAAAGCACTATCTGAAATCTCATTTCGAACACTTTCGAATGAGGAGCAGGCGCGTGTTTTGTCGTCTATTGTAGCTGTGCAAAAAAAACCATTATTATTTAATTCAAATAAAAATTTTATGTATAAATCAATCATTATAGCTTTAGTATTAGCAGTAGGTCTCGGTGGTACTGTCGCCTTGGCTGATAATTCTGTTCCCGGCGATCCACTTTTTGGTATTGATAGAGCTGTTGAAAACCTTCGCTTAAGTCTCGCTAGTAGTGAAAAGAAAAATGAACTTCGTATTTCTTTTGCTGGTGAGCGAGTGAAAGAAATAGAGCGTATCACTACTAGTAGCCCTTCTATGAGTCGTCCTGCTGCTACTGATGTTACCGAATCTACCGTTACTCGTATTGAGGCAGATGTATTTACAAACGAAACAGTGATTAAAATCGAGTACGGGACTAACAAGAAGTTTGTCTTCACTAGTAACGCCAAAACAAGAGTTTTGGTTGTAGAAGATGTTAACAAAAATTTCACAGTTCTCTCGAAAGCCTTTATTGAGACCAAGCTTGATTTCAAAGCAGAAGATCGCAGTAGTCGAGCAGATGATAGAGATAGTTCTAGTGACATTTCTTCAGAAGACAAAATTCGGGTAACTACAGGTATTAACGCAGCAATTTCCCTATTAAATAGTGTCTCAGCGTCTTTAGATGCGAACTCTTCAATAAGACTTAAGGCTATCACTGATGAGCTAAATAGATATCTTGGGACACTTCCTCCAAACAGCACCGTTGATGTACGCATTGATAGTGATGACGATGATGAGTCACGTATTGACCTCCGTACAGTAGATGGACGGATTCGTATAGAAATGAAAGATGGTGAGATCAAAATTAAAACTAAGGACGATGATAAGTCTTCAGTCAGTAGCAACAATAACGGTTCTCGTGATGATGATGACGACGACGATGAGGGTGATGATGATTCTAGGGGTTCTCGTGACGATGATAATGACGACGATAATGGTGGAGCAATTATTCCACTTCCACCAGTGCCAGCTCCAATTACGACAACATCTTACACTATGACCGATGTGAAGTTGCACAATGTTCAATCAAATTGTTGGACAACAGTAAACGGTTCTGTTTACGATGTGACTTCTTGGATCTCACAGCACCCTGGTGGTTCAGCGGCTATAGCTAGTATGTGTGGCGTTGATGCAAGTAGCGCCTTCAATGGTCAGCATGGTGGTCAATCTCGTCCTGTATCTGAACTAGCTTCATTTAAAATTGGCGTTTTGAAATAAGCAATTTAGAACTATTTAGCACAATAGCCAACTGGAGTCAGTTGGCTATTGTGCTAAAAAATGCTAATTTAAGGATTCATGGATACCAGCCAGGCAGCACCATTTATACAATTTCTGATAGCCATAGCTATAGCTTGGGGGTCTATTTATATAGGTCGCCTACTTTCTAAAGGAGGCAGTCAAGGTAATCTTAATAAGACCAGGGGGAAAGATAGTTATCCTGCTTCTTTTGAATTACCGGGCGCCTTACCTGAGCAAGAGTTATCTACTTCAGTAGAAGAATATTTTAATCATCCCGCCTTTTCCGCTTCTCAAGCTTCTCAGTCTTATTTGTCTCAATCGTTAAATATGATCGAAACCCATAATCTTTCTAAGACATTTATTTCCAAGAAAAAAGGTAAACGCTCCGTTGTGGAAGCAGTCAAGCAGATTAATTTCTCTGTTGCGCGGGGTGAAATATTTGGCCTGCTTGGGCCAAATGGGGCTGGTAAGACCACCACTATGCGTATGCTTGCAACTCTTGTTACCCCAACTAGAGGCACGGCGGCAATTAGTGGCTGGGATTTGTCTGCTCATCCAAAAGAAATTCGTCGAGATATTGGTTATGTTAGCCAAGTCGGTGGTATGCAAAGAGAAACGACAGGTAGAGAGAATTTATTACTCCAAGCCAAGCTCTATGGTATGAGCAATTTTGAAGCTAAAGCGCGAGTAGAAGAGTTACTTACTCTCCTTGACCTCCGAGCCTTTGCAGATCGTAAGACGGGGACTTATTCTGGTGGACAACGTCGAATATTTGATTTAGCTTCTGGTATTGTACACAAGCCCAAACTCTTATTCCTAGATGAACCTTCCACTGGGCTAGACCCACAGAACCGAGCCCATGTTTGGGAGCAAGTCAAAAAGATGCATGATGAAGGCACGACTATCTTTGTGACTACTCACTATCTTGAAGAAGCCGATGCTCTCTGTGACAGAGTGGCCATCGTTGATGAAGGAACTATTGTAGCTATTGGCACTCCTGAAGAACTTAAGCGTCAGATTGCTGGGGACATTATTAGTCTTGAATTTGAAACCCCTCTATTGGCAGAAGAAGTACTTGCTTTACTTGGGAGTAGTGCATTTATAGTAGAAACAAAAAAGGAAAATACATCTGTACATTTGTATGTCGATAAAGGTAATGAAAACTTACCGATGATAATGAGCACACTTCATAAAAAGGGGATCATCAGTACAAGTGTCGCTCTGTCGCGCCCGACACTCGATGATGTATTTTTGAAATTAACAGGTCATAGTATCCGTGAGAATCAGCAATAATATGAAAAATTCTACTTTTAGAGATACATTATTAATAGGCAAAAATGAACTTCTAAATCAGCTCAGAAGTCCGATGTGGCTTTTCTTTGGGCTATTCCAACCAATAGTATATTTGGCCCTTTTCTCACCTTTTTTAAAGGGGATAGCTGATACACCAGGGTTCCCTATGAGTAGCGCTATTCAGTTTTTTGCTCCAGGAATGATTATAATGAATGTTCTCTTTGGCTCAGCGTTTGCTGGTTTCGGTTTAATAGCACAACTGCGCAGTGGTTTCATTGAGCGTATTCGGGTGACACCAGTATCTCGTTTAGCCATTGTGCTTGGTTTCGTCTTTCGTAGTCCTGTAGTTTTAATTGTTCAAAGTTCAATACTAGTTGTCATTGCTGCCTTATTTTTTGGTCTCAAGGTTAGCGTTCCTGGAGCACTCTTACTACTCCCACTACTTATAATTATCGGTATAACTATGGCCTCCCTTTCTTTCACACTCGGCTTGATTGTTAAAGATGAAGGCGCATTGGCTGGAATTACCAATTTTTTTACTCTGCCTTTGTTCTTACTTGCAGGAGTTATGTTGCCAGTAACATTTGCCCCAAAATTTATTCAAAATATTGCTAAATATAATCCTTTCACTTATGCCGTTGATGCTTCTAGGAGCTTAGTTAATGGAATTTTTGACGATAAGGCCATCTGGATTGCCTTTATTGTCTTTTTCATTTTGGGTATTTTAACACTTAATTGGTTCATCAGAACTATGCGTAGTGCCGTAGCTTAATGAGAGTATACTTCTCAAGTATGAAGACATTTAGTGAGCGGGTGGTAAAGATTTCTCTGATGATTCCCAAAGGACGAGTCACCACTTATGGGCGTATAGCTAAAGCTGCCGGAGGGGGAGCTATGGCTTCTCAGAGCATCACAGAGATCTTGGGCAAGGCATATGATGCTGGTGTGAAGAACATTCCATTTCACCGCATTGTCTATGCTGATGGCCGGATTTGGGTAAACAAGACTCACAGAGCAAAACGCTTAGCACTCTATAAAAAAGAAGGAATTAAACTAGAGGGAAACAAAATAAAAAATTTCCAAGAAACACTGTTCGAGTTTAAATAAATTTAATTTTGAATATTTTTAATACGATATACAGTAATCATTGCAAGAGCCATTACTGTGCCGATAATCATGAAAACTGTTTTGTATGAATAGATGGCAAATATTAGTCCGGCGATGAGAGGCCCTACAGTGTAGGCCACAGGCATCATAGTGCGATAGGTGCTGATGACTGCTGAATCAGCATCAGTTACTCGTTTGAAAAATGCACTGTCACACACAGTTTCCAGAATACTTGCTCCAACGCGCGTTATAAATAGTACCAAGGCGTATATGACGGCTGAAACTATACCCAAGTTAGCAAAAATGATTGTAGCCACCGCCATAATACTTAGTCCTAAGTACATAAGATGCTTCTCTCCAATTTTATCTGCCAGCCTTCCAGTCGGGTAAGGGAATACTACAAAAGGGAGGAGCATTACGGAGAGTATTATCCCTAAGGTTTTCCAAGAAAATCCAACGACCTCTGTTAGGTAGACCGGTGAATAAATAACCATAACTACGAAGTACGTCTGCAGAAGAAAGTTAAGTAAGGTAAGACGGCGAAGGACTTTATTTTTCCGAAGTATATGCAGACCGTCGACGAAGTGGCTTTTCCTATAGACTCTATCCACAAAGCCTCTTTGACCCCAAAATACAACAATAGATGTAGCTATGACAGCGAATGCTGCTGCCACGTAAACGAAAGAAAAACCAAAAGATGTTTGCACAAACGAAGAAATGATAGGTGCTGCTACCCAGCCAATATTTCCAAGGGTTAAGTATGTACCACGAATGTTTCCTGTTTTTGATTCTATTGAGTAGTGCTCAAGGAAAAGATCAAGCCCATATAGTATCACTTAGTTAAGAGCGAAATAAACAATAAAAAATGGGACTATAGATAGACCTGAGTGAGTACTTATTAGGTAAAGGAGTAGGGCACTTCCAATAAGACTAAGTCCGACATATTTCATGTTGCCAATACGGCGGATAATGTTTGGAGCAACACTAACCAAAACCAAGGAAAGTACTGCAGATAAAGTATAAGTAATACTAATCAGAGAGCGTGAAGCGAACTGGCCAAGCATACTAGAGTTAACATAGGCGAGTAACGCCATGTGAAGCGAAAAGAAAAAAGATGCTAGAAAGATAAGTCGTATGTGTCGTTTCATTATACGCTTAGTATAACAGGAATCACAACAGGGGCCTTGGCTGTTTTTTGATACAAATATTTAGAGACAGTATCAGCAACTACATTTTTGACATTATCGAGATTCATTTGTCCGCCACCTGTTCGGTAGGATTGTTCTACAGTGCGCTTGATGAGGGTGCGAACATGGCGAAGGAGCTCTTGGTTTTCTTTCAAGTAAACGAAGCCACGAGAGATAATATCCGGACTCTTTCGAAGTATCCCAGTTTTTTGGTCAACAGTGGCAATGATGACAAACATGCCAGCATCTTCTAGTGCCTGTCGGTCACGCAGAACAACAGACTGCTCGTCTCCAATAGAGAAACCATCAACAACCATAGGGCTGGCAGGGGCCTTTTCTTTCCTTACTCCTATTTTTGTTCCATTGTCAGTAATTTCAATAATACTACCGTTGTCAGGTACAACAATATTCTCTTCCGACATTCCAAGACTCATGGCGAGCTCTTTGTGGAGTTCTAGGTGGTAGTGATGACCGTGGATAGGAATAAAGAATTTTGCATTTATTTTTCTGTGAAGCCATTTGATATCTTCTTTATTACCATGGCCTGTTGCATGTACAAATTCTTCGCCCGGAGTTCTAAATGAGATAATTTTGACTCCTTGGCGTGAAAGCCCGTCTTTCATAGATTGAACTTGTCGTTCATTTCCAGGAACGATTGAAGAGGATAGGATTATACGATCTCCCTTTTTCAATGACACCTTTTTTACTGATTTATTTGCCAATCTATTGAGGTATCCAAATTCCTCGCCTTGAGCACCTGTGACAAGTATCAATAGGCGGTTTGCTGGGTAGTCATCGATCTGATCGATTGATATAATACTATCTTTTTTTGGTTTCAAAAGGCCTGCCTGGGTGGCAATATCCAGGTTGGTTTTCATACTCCTTCCTTCGATAACAATTTTTTTACCAAGATCTTCAGCAATCTGCACAACCTTGATAAGTCGTGTAATACTCGAAGCGAATGCGGCCATAAATATGCGGTTGCTGTTTTCACGTCTCAAGATATTTTCGATACCTTCGTGTACTTTAACCTCAGCAAGGGAGAATCCTTCATTTTCAATATTTGTTGAGTCCGTCATCAAAAGCAGATTATTTGCATTATCGAATTGTGCGTATTCTTTTTCTTCAGCCTCACTGACAATTCCATCAATTTGATCAAGCTTGTAATCACCAGGTGTTACGATATTGCCGTAAGGAGTTTCAATGATGATCCCCACGGCGTCAGGAATAGTGTGTGTGACTCCCCAGAAACGGATTTTGATATTACCGAGCATGAGAGATTGGTCTTTTTCAATTGCAATAGCATTTAGTGGTGGCAAATGCGGAAATTCAGTCTGACGTTTACGCATCAAAAGAATACTAAGGTTTCGAGAATATACCGGCGGATTACCAATTCGAGAAAGTACAAGAGGTACTCCTCCTATATGGTCTAGGTGGCCATGAGTGACAACCAATGCTCGGATCTTGTCCTTTCTTTCTTCTAAGTAGCGAGTATTTGGAATCACATAGTCAATTCCCGGAGTGCTTCCGTTGGCGAAGAACATGCCTGCGTCTATAACAATAATATCGTTACCGATTTCTATAGCAGTCATATTCTTGCCGATTTCTTCTACTCCACCGAGTGGAATAATACGAATAATTCCAGGTGCTACATCAGGAATGTGAGCAGTTTTACGCTCAAGCGGTTCAGCATTTAGTTCCTGAAGCCCTACTGTTGGCTGTGCCGGTCGGCGTCGAAATTGATTTCTATTACCAAAGGATTTATTGCGTTTTGGGAATTGTTTATCAAACGGTCTTTTGTTTGGTGTTTGTGTATTATTTTGATGCGGTGTTGTGTTTGTTTGTTGTTCTGTCATATAGATATTATTTATGTATAAACCACTTCCATACTTTGTCTGTCCTTGTGTACCATTTATTTGCTTCGCTAAGAGACTCATATGGCGAAGATATTGATGGCGGCATTACGCTCTGCACATCGTGCGAAGTAATATGGACAAATGATTTTGTATAAAGAGGGATGAGTTGTTGGTATCCTGCAATGTTGCCATCTCTGGCCATTAGAATAAATGGATATGCTCCGGTTGTTACCTGATCAATAAATAGTCCTTGATCAAATACTTGTATCGTAGAGAGTATGCCAAACTCTTGTAGTGCGCTTGAAAGCATTTCTGCCGTTTTCAAAAGATCTATATCTTTTTGTACTGCAATTGAGATTGTCACTTCCTCAGCTTTGCTTGCTGCCTTGCTACGAGTGGACTCCTTCGAGTAGAGAGGAATACCATAACCATGTTCTATAGTATCAAGTATTTCTTTTCTGTCAATCATATTTGAGATAGAAGCAATTTTCTGAGCTTCGGGACTATTAGATTGTGCTTGACTGACCCAAAGAGATATTGATTTTGTATTTGTAATAGGGGTTAACAAATAATTATTTTTTATTTCAGTATCAATATAATCACTTTTCAAAACACTTGTACTATCTACTTCTTGATTATGAAGCGCTGAGGCTAAGTCGAGCTGGTTAGTGTAACTACGAAAAAAAAATCGTTTCAGAAAAGGCTTATCTTGAACAAAGTGCTGGTTCGGTACCAAGGCAACTTCGCTTGGTAAGCTGTTGGTATAATTGATGCTCGCGACCTTAAATGCTCCTGCTCCAACAGGCTTCAGGTTTAGAGCGCTATCTTCTATAGATTCAATCGGGACACTTTCCCAAAGTACTTTAGGTACGATTCCTAGGGACATTTTCTCTTTTAGAGACGCCTTGTCACCAGTGGTACTTATACGAACAGTGGTACTATTGGGTGCTTCTATCAAAATTTCTCTCCAGTCGCTCTCTTGGTTTTTGTTCACTTCAATAGTTTTTTTGGTAGTAAATGTAAACAGAACATCTGCACTTGTGAGTGGACTCTTGTCAGAAAAGAGGACATTTTCTGGGAGTGTGCATTGGTAGGCTTTGCCGTCAGGACTTCCTATACAATCTTTAGCTAAAGTTGTTATAGGGGCATAAACCAGACTCGAAAGGGCTAAGTCGGTCTCACTGTTTGCAAGTAGTGGATTGATAAATCGTGGTGAACCGATAACTCCTTCAACCATTGTCCCTCCATAGTCCGGAACCTCTACTGTGAGTGTGTTGCTTATCGCAAGAAGTAAATACAAAAATAATCCAACAACAGTTGTTGCGAAAATGATTAGCGCACCTTTGGAGGTAGAAAAAGGAGCATCGCGAAGTTCCAGAAGATCTTCTTTATTAGGAAACTTTTTAGTTTTGAGAAATGAAAGAAAAGATTTTAAATATCGTTTCATAAAAAATATTCAATAAAATTTAGAAGTTTTATTGAATGACAACAGCTGCAAGAGAAGACCCAGCAAATACGATGGCTACGATAATAGTCAAAATAAACAAGAATCTCTCAGCCCCACGGCGAGTTTGAAGGAATGACGATCCATCGCCCCCCAAGGTAGCACCTATATCAGGACTAGCTTTTTGGATGAGAACGAGGGCTACTAGGAGGAGACTAGAGACTATTTGAATGATTTGCAGTGTTTGCGCCATAGTTGTTACAGGGGCCATTGTAGCATTATCTAGAGACAGATTCAACCGGATTGACTTTGTCAAATTGAGGGGGTAGAGTAGGGGAAATATTCATTCATAAAAACTATTGTTATGAAATACAAACACTCTTTTGTTTTTTCGCTAATTCTTATATTAGCAACTCTTACCACCTACTTCTTTTTAGATGGTACAGAGATTATTAGTAATAAAATTTATTTGGGAGTAGGTATATCCATTATTCAGGCGGCCCTTTATATTTTATTAATTGGTTTTTTCACTAAGGCTATAAAAATTTCCGATCCTTACCATGGGCCTTGGGTGTTTCTGGCGCTAGTTTCTTTTTTTTGCCGGCATTGCTATGCTGTTTGTAAGCGCCATAGTCTTATTTATAGAAACGCAGGACTTAAAAGATTATTTCTGGCAAGCGAAGGTCTGGGTTGGATACTGGTTAGTCTTTGTTTTACTGGAAAGGATAACTGTTTATCTTTACAGAAAACCAAAAGAAAAGTACTTAAACTACGATTCTTTACCAGGTAGGCCAGATATGGCTCCTCCTTATTATGGTGAAGAAATGGAAACTGTTTGACCAATTCAAAAGCTGCATCATTGTGGCTTTTTATTTTTCCCCAACTTTGAAAATAAATCCTTCGCGGGTGCCGAAGTAGAAGTTGCCATTCCAGACAGCTGGGGTGGATTCGATGCAGCCTTTGTTTCCAATGGGGAGAGACCATAACGGAGAAGGAGAATCTGGGTTTTGTAATGAGAAAGCCTTCAATTCTCCTTGGCAGGTGCCAATAACAAGACTGTCATCTATGATGTTCGGCGAAGACCACAAATGTTCACCAATGAATGTTCTATTTAATATTTCACCAGTTTCGGTGTCTATAGTTAGTAGGTCTCCGGGGTTAGTGGCGACATAAAGATTGTTTTTGTAGAGAGCCGGTGTTCCCCAAACTCCACCAGTGTTCCCATTTCTTTTGGGCACATGGATATTCCAGACAAGTGGTGAATCAGGTCTTTTTGGATTTAGTTTAACTATCTGACCAATTTCTTTTGAACGCGCATTTAGCCTTTCGTCCTCTGAAACTGCATAAATATATCCATCATCGTCAGCAATAAGGGTGGCATCTGTGTCGTCTCCAGTCCAAAAGTCAAAAACTGTTGGTGCAAGACCTTGTTCAACATTAGAGACATCAAAGCCGATAATTCTTCCCCCTGAATTGGCAATGAAAACAGTGTCATCAATTTTAAGTGGCGAACTCTCTATACTTAAATCTTCATCTCCAATCATATCTATGAACTCTTTTGAAAATGTTGGAATACTAATTAATTCAATAGGGGATACAGTTACCTTACCACTAGCATCATATCCACGATTAAGCTTAATAATATGAAAAATTCCATTTTCACTGCCCTCATAAAGGATGTCATTTTCAATAAGCCCATTTCCGTCCCAATCATTATTCCAAACACCGTCACTTAGCTTAGCTTCTATTTTCCAGAGTTCAGTAGGAACATCTCTATCTAGAGCAATGATGCGATAAAAGTTATCTCGTGATCCAGTATAAAGAAGTGGGAAGTTATCAGGGTCTAGTGTTACCGAACCTTTGATAATGTCTCCTGTTGCAAAAGGTGCTCGTGTGTCTTCTCCTGTATCAGTGTTCACAAAGTGAATCTTACGATCATAAGCTCCAAAAATAATCTCAGTGATGTTATTGTGCTCCCAAACTACAGGTTGCCCAGTCCAACCATTACCACACCAAATCTTTGGCCTACCTCCAACTGATGAAGAGGCACAAAGAGGTTTTTCTTTTGGGTACTTCCAGAGAACTTCAGGACTAGTTGGTACCGGACCAGTTCCATAGAATGTTCTGGTTTCATTCCCGCGGAACATAGTTAAGCCATTTGTTTTTTGCACTACCTTTTGAGCAAGCAAATCTTCGTTTTGAACATTTTCTCTAATTGTCTCTACTGTATTTTCTATCACACGAGTTGTCTGATTTTTGAATACGAAAACCCCATAGATAGCTACAGCAATCAGTATAAATATTAAGATATATTTTCTTCGTAACATTTAGATAAGTTTGTAGTCGATCATTCGCTTAGTAATATCTGCATTAGCTACTTTAAATCTGACCTTGTCTCCAATCCGGAATGTCTTGCGGGTACGCTTGCCAACGATAGACAGGTCTTTGTCGTTGTATTCAAAGTAATCGTCTCCCAAATCTCGCAGTCGGATCATGCCTTCACATTTACTCTCTTTTTCTTCGACAAACAGTCCGTTCATAGATACTCCGGTCACAGAACCATCGAATTGTTGCCCGATACGATCGGCCATGTATTCTGTTTGTTTGTATTTGATAGACGCTCGTTCAGCATCAGCGGCTTCTTTTTCGCGAATAGAAGAATGGGAAGCGATCTTGTCATAGTTTGCCCAAGTTTCTTTGCCAACAGTTTCATTGTGTAGATAAGCTTCAAGTAGTCGATGTACCACCAAGTCTGGATAACGACGAATAGGAGAGGTGAAGTGTGTGTAGTATTCAAAGGCCAATCCGTAGTGTCCGATATTTTTCGTAGAATAAATCGCCTTGGCCATAGAACGGACAATAGAGATTTGGACTGTTTCTTTTTCTGGTTTGCCTTCGAGTGAAATCATCAAATCGTTCAGCGCTCTTGAAGGAATAATCCCATCCTCATCAAGTGGCAAATTGTGCCCAAGTCTTTTAAGGAATAAATGTAGATCGCTCATTCGATCAAAGTCAGGAGCATCGTGAATACGATAGACAAATATCGCGTCAGCGTGCTTTTCGTGTGTAGCAATATACTGCGCTACCTTGCGGTTGGCGAGCAACATGAGCTCTTCAATCATATGATGAGTTGGTCCGCGTTCTTTTATATATACACCGATAGGGTGTCCTGTAGAGTCAAGGTTAAACTTCACTTCCGGAGCATCGAGAGAAAGTGCGCCTGAAGCAAATCTTTTTTTCTCCAAATCTTGTGCAATTGCGAGTGCTATTTTTAATTCTTTCAAAAAAGGACCGCTATCCTTATCCAACACCTCCTGCGCATTCTCATAAGTGAAGCGATAATCTGAATGAATCACGGTCTTCCCAAACCATTCACTAACTACTTCGAATTTTGGTGTAATTTCAAACACCGCACTCATGGTGAGACGATCAACATCAGGATTCAAAGAGCAGAGTTCGTTTGAAAGTACTTCTGGGAGCATGGCTATCGTACGATCTACCAAGTAAACAGAAGTAGCTCGGCGGTAGGCTTCAGCATCAAGAGCAGTACCTGGGACAACATAGTGAGAAACATCGGCAATGTGAATACCAACTTCTGTGTTACCGTTGTCTAAGAATTGTATAGAGATTGCGTCATCGAAGTCTTTGGCGTCTGCGGGGTCAATAGTGAATGTGGTAACTTCCCTAAAATCTTTTCGGTTTGCTATTTCTTCCGTTGTGATGCCATGTTCATGAATTTTCTTGGCCTCTGCTTCAACTTCGGCAGGGTAGGTATCGTCAAACCCTTTCTCTAGTGCCAAAGAAAGCATTTCCGCATTATTCTCGAGCGGTTTTCCAAGTACACGCGTAACAACTCCACTTGGAGTACCCATCGGATCTGGCCAATCAGTGATAGAACAAAATACTTTGTCTCCTTGTTTTGCGCCAGAGAGTTTGTCATCTGGAATGACAATAGGTGTGTACATTCGGCCGTCATTAGAAACTATGCAATGAGCGCCTTGCTCAAAGGCTAGCGTGCCACTATAACCAATCTTGGCTCGGCGAGGGATATCGAGGACTTTTCCTCTAGGATTTTCTGCTGGCGGTAAGCCAGTGACTTCAACCAAGACAGTGTCACTATGGAAAGCACGGTTAAGAGACTCGCGTGGTATTTCGATAGAGATGCCCAAATCACGGACTTTTACATAACCAACACCTTTAGTAGATATATTAATAGAGCCTTCAAATTGCGCTCCAATCTTGAGTTCTTGCATTTGTTTACTTTAACATAAGTTATCTAATTTGACATTTACCGTTCGAGAGAGTAAAAATAAGAAAAT
>JBBUBB010000032.1:0-3163 GCA_038058445.1 Patescibacteria group bacterium | reverse complement strand
AAAATTTATCACTATCGAATAAAAGAGAGCGAATCAAAACTTGAAAAAACACAGGCCACACTCAAAGAGGTTCAGCTCCTTCGAAGAGAGTTGGCACCGCACTTAACATTTTTGAAAAAGCAGGTTGAGAAAATTGAGAAAGGCCAAGCAATTCGCAGTGAATTGCAATCAGTGCTCACCAGGTTCCTATCAACTGAAAAGGCACATCTAACTTCTGAAGAGGACCGTATTAAGGAAGCGACTAGCCTAATAGAACAAAAGAAGAAAGATCTTGAACAAGAACTAAAAGGATTAGCAGGGGCTAGTGACACAACTGGAACAAATATACTAGAGCAAATTGAAAGTCATAAAAATCTTATTTTTGAATTACAGGAGAAACGCCGTGGTTTTGAACAAAAGATTGGCCGGCTAGAGGGGATGATTGAGGCACATAGAGCTATTTCAAGCCAGAGCACTCAGAAGTCTTCCGGACCAAGTATCTCTTTTGCCCCCACAGAATATAGCCAACTGCTCTCAGATATTGAGTTTTTTGTAGCATCTATAAAAAGCGCTATTAGCCTTGAAGCGGTACAAAATGCTCTTACAAAACTCACCCCTCTTATAGATGGGCTAAAAGCAAGACAACCACAGATGTCTAATGAAGCAAAGGCTTCCTCAGATATTCCTGATATAAAAGAAACAGTGCTTGAGCTTGAATCTCTACAGAAAAATCTAGCTCCATTGATAACAAAAGAACAAGAAACACAAAGACAGATTTTACAGCTTGAAAAACAAAGAGAACAAATACTTATGACTAGTGCTAGTAGTACCGAGAATAGGTATAGAATCGCTAGTGAAATAAAGCAATGTGAGTCAGAGTTACAAATATTGTCTGTTAGTAAATCAGCTTTTGTAGAGAGAAAAGAAAGGTTTGATCAAGAAATAAAAGAAGCTGGATTTTTGTTTGGTCCGTCGTTTTTACATTCATTAAATGCTTTCAATCCGCCAGCTGGCGGAGAGGATGGTATAGACATGCATGACTTACAGAGATCTATTGATCGACTCAAGATCCGTCTTGAAGAACATAGTGGTATCGGGCACGAGGTAGTAGATGAATACAAATCTACCGTTGAGCGTGACGCCTTTTTAACTAAAGAGTTAGTAGATATTGAGAGTAGTGTCAAAAATCTTGAAAGCCTGATTGTTGATTTGAAAAAAGTTCTGGACGAAAGATTTACCAAAGGAGTTGAGAAGATAAATGAACGCTTTGGGGACTTTTTCAAAACAATGTTTGGCGGGGGAAATGCCTTTCTCTCTATTACCCTTGAAAAGAAAAGAAAAAGAAAATCTGATACAGAAATACTCGAGGACGAAGAGTTAGAAATGAATCCGCCAGCTGGCGGAGAGGAGGAAGACGAAATATTTGAGCGGGGGATTGATGTGCATGTTTCTCTGCCAGAGAAGAAAGTCAAAGAGCTCACCATGCTCTCAGGTGGTGAGCGTTCACTTGTTTCTATTGCACTCCTTTTTGCTATTTCCCAAGTAAACCCACCACCGTTTCTCGTGCTGGACGAAACTGATGCCGCTCTCGACGAAGCCAACTCTCGTCGATATGGCGATATGGTAGAACGCCTCTCTGAGTACTCTCAGCTCATCGTCGTTACCCACAACCGCGAAACAATGAGCCGTGCCAATGTCCTCTATGGTGTGACTCTTGGCTCTGATAGTGGTTCTAAACTCCTCTCCATCAAATTTGATGAGGCAGTAAAGATTGCGAAATAAAAAATATTTAGAGTTAAGTTACCATGCAACAAATAATTACTGGTCTACCACTAGAAATAATAAAGAAAGTAGAAGTAAAAGAAAACGGTGAATTATTAGTAAAAATTCCAGAAGGAGAAAAAATAAAACTTCTGCACGAACATAAATACTTATCACCACTATTACGCAAGTCTGTCTGCGAACGCTTGATAAAGGCCGCCAATAATTTACCTGAAGGATACAAATTACTAATAGTTACGGCTTATCGGCCTATTGAGATGCAAAAAGAAATGTGGCGAAGTCGGCTTTGGCAAATGGCCAAGGCATATCCGCTTGAAATGATTTTCAGGTATCGTAAATGGAAAAAAACTGTTGGTCAGTACACTGCACCACCAGGAGGATCACCGCATCAATGTGGCGCAGCAGTAGACTTAACTATTTTAGATGAAAACAACAGTAGATTAGATATGGGTTCATCTTTTACTGATTTTGGGAAAAAAGTTCATACCCACTCAAATCTTGTCTCCAGTGAGCAAAAAAAGAATAGAGAAATTCTTTTTAAGCTTATGACCAATGTAGGTTTTGTAAACTATCCACTTGAATGGTGGCATTACTCTTACGGAGATAGAACTTGGGCCGCATACAGTGAGGAGAAAGAATGTTTTTATGGGCCCATTTTGAAAGAAAATATAACTTGATACAGATTATAAAAGTTGCAAAATAGTCGTGTGGGTGTAGTATTTTGGAAAAGACAAAATATGAAAATAGCGACTTGTGTACATATTATTGAAAACGGGTATGTTCAGTTCGGGTATCAATACACCTGGATTGAAGGATTCAAAGGCTACGGTGGTAAGTTAAAGGAAGGGCAAACTATTCGTCAAAATGCTGTTGAAGAAGTCTGGGAAGAAACTGGTGGTGAACCAAAGTTTCGTCTAAGACCAGAAGAGGACGGGGGTATCCATATCCGGGAAGAGTGGCTCGAACCAATTGGTTTTATTGATTTTTATAATGGCTCTGAAGAGGAAGTACCATTCGGAGATCCATCTTTTCGTGTTTACTTCTTTAATTGTCGTAAGAAATTGGGGAGAGCAGTAGACACTATTGAGATGAAAGATCACCAGCTTTTCAATATTCACTATCCGCCTGTCGACAAAATGATAAAAGGAGACGGAGAGTTTGTTCCAAGAATGCTTCAGGATATTTGTCTCATCGGCTGGGTTCGAAGGGACAAAGACTGGAATACAACTAGTTCCTCTATTAAAGAATGTAATAAGGAAAACCTTGGTTTTTAGCCCTATTTGGGGGCTTTTTTGTTTAAATAACCTTTATTTTGCAAATGTAAGCTAAAAGGTTGACTTTAGATGTCAGTTCTATATAATAGCCCTTACCTCCCAAATTGGGAGCTGTTTATTGAAAATTA
>JBBUBB010000031.1:562-1576 GCA_038058445.1 Patescibacteria group bacterium | reverse complement strand
GTTGAGCGAAGGTGTACTAATTGCCCGATTCCTATTAGGAAATCTGGAAATCATCGCCGCTCCAGAGCGGCAAGTAGAAAGCTTAAAAGTTGAAAGTTTATAAAGTGAGTAGCTACAAATGTAATTACTTTATAACTTTACAAACTCACTCCTTGAGTGTTTTGTGTTGGTGGTTTGTCGCAGGGGTCACACCTCTTCCCATTCCGAACAGAGAAGTTAAGCCCTGTAGAACCGATGATAGTCCCTTTGGGGCGAAAGTAGGTAGCTGCCAGCACAAAGTACTTAAGAAAAAATAACCATGCAAATGGTTGTTTTTTGTGGTATTCTCGACTAGTTATGCCTTTAGTAGAAGATGGGAATATAGACAATTTTATCCCGAAAAATACTCCAATTGTTTCTTTAGACGGTCTTTTTGGTGTTGCTAGGCTATACATGAAAGATGAGTCTAAAAATCCTACTAATACATTCAAGGATAGGCTAGCTTTTGAAATGATTAGACCAACCGTTGAGAAGTTCAAATCAGGAGTAGTACCGGAGAAAATTACTTTTGGTTCTATTTCTTATGGGAACACCGCAAAAGCAATGGGGTATTTTTCTCGACTAGTAAATAAGATAATCGGGGAAGACATAATTAAATCCGTCGCTTTTACACCACCTTCTTTGTCAGAAAGAACTTTTGGCCCAAATGTTAGGGGGCAGACTGTTTCGGCTGTGTCAGTCATTGGAAATATAAAAAAAGACTGTATCGTTACGCCCATTGATTTGAAAGAAAAAATATATAGAAGTAAAGACTTGGAAGATCTTGCGCGGAGTCGAGACTTAGTTCAAGGAGAGTTTGTCGATATTACTGAAGGTCTTGACCGGCCCGCTTATGTCAATATTATTATTGAAGCTATCGAACAGCAATTAGAATCTGTCCCAGACTATGTGATAGTCCCATTTGGCGCAGGTATTTTGTGTAATGAAATTATTGACTATATTGCAGATAAAAAACTTCATACCAAAGTTATACCC
>JBBUBB010000031.1:0-552 GCA_038058445.1 Patescibacteria group bacterium | reverse complement strand
GTTATACCCGTACGCTCGGGGGACCCAGACACTATTGCCATTATGCTTTATGGCCCAATATGGGTTGATACTAAATCTTTATTAGAAAATGGTTGGGGAGTGACTAGACATGAAAGTCCTGATAAGACAGGGCGAGAAAGAAAGGAGTATAAGGTATACCATGTGAGTGATGACGAAATTATGAATGCCATGAGTGTTTTAAAAACAAAAGATATTGATGCTGAGCCAAGTGGCGCCTCTGGATTTGCTTTAATACCTAGACTATCTAGAATTGATCCTGAGTTTAATCCAGAAGTACATAGTGTGCTTGTCATTAACACAGGGGACGGGATTTTAAACTATATTTAAGTCACACCTCCTTCCCACAGAAGCTGTCCACTCATTGGACTTTTTATTTCATAAAAATTCTCAATGAGTCTTGCACTCGGGTCCCATCCCGAGCTCACCCATTCGAACTAGAGAAGCATGCCCCGTACTGAACTTTGTTCTAGTGCGGGGTTAAGCCTCGTAGAACCGATGATAGTCCCTTTGGGGCGAAAGTAGGTAGCTGCC
>JBBUBB010000030.1:0-8635 GCA_038058445.1 Patescibacteria group bacterium | reverse complement strand
TCTAGCCGCCACAAAATGCCCCCATTCGTCCACAAGGACAACCACCAAAAGTACTATGATGAATAAAATAATTGTCATAATTAATTAAGAATTTCTTGTTCTTTCTTTTCAAAGAGAGCTTCAAGGATAGCATTAGCTCCATCCACAAGTTTCTGGACTTCGTCTTTGGCTCTTTCGAAGGTGTCTTCAGGTAACTTTTGATTTTTAAGTGATGAAAGCTCTTCTTCTCGAGCCTTACGCACCGTAATACGAGCATCCTCCATTCTTTCTTTCGCAATTTTTACAAGTTTGGTACGAGTTTCAGTAGTCAGACCAGGGATAATGACTCGCACTCCAGCATCATCAACCGAAATAGAAAAACCTAAATTGGCCTCATGAAGTGCCTTCTCAATACCTTTGTTTAAACTTTTGTCCCACGGAATGACGCGGAGTGTCTTGGGGTCTTCTATAGAAATAGAGGCAGTGTTCTTGAGTGGTTGCAGAGAGCCATAACTTTCCACATGTACGCCATCCAAGAGCGCTGGGTTAGCCCGGCCGGTGTGGATTTGGCTATATTCTTTCGAGAGCCATTCTTCTGCTCCTTTCAGCTCTTTCTTAAACGCATCCAAGCTATACATGTGGGTGATTATAACATAATTGAGTATCTATATAACTTAAGAATATACTTGGTATAATTAGCATATGGACAAATTTAGTATTGTGAACCTGAACAATTTTACTTGGTATCTAAACGTGGCCTTAATAGGCGTAGTATTTTCTGTGTTTAGTTTAATTTACAATGAATACTACATTTACTACGGACTCATAACTTTTGGTTTTGGGGTATTGGGCCATATCGTCTATAAATTTTTCTCTTGGCTTCTTCGAGAAGGTATGGAGAACGAGAATTATAGAGGTTATTGTTTTTTACATTTATCACACCTCATTTTAGCTATCGCTTGGATTAAGGTAATAATTTGTGTCTACTAGTTTTTAAAAAACCATAACGACAGCGTATTCCACCACCTGCTTAGTTGGCATGTTGGCTAAGATAGAGCAACTAGCTCTTTATAGAAAATTCATGAATAAAATCTCGTATTTTAAGAAATACAGCGTCTTTGCTTGAAGCATCACTAGCAGCCACCTCTTTGGCAAAAGTATACAACTCAATATTACCTACCTTGAGTTTACGATTGTTTATACTTAGGAAATAATAAAGTGTCACAACCGCTATTCTTTTGTTTCCATTTTGGAACGGATGGTTCTTTATCATCAAATAAAATAGAACGGCCGCTTTCAATTCAAATGTTTGATAGAGACTTTTCTTTCCATAAGTCTGAAAAGGTGTTTTAAGACAACTTTCAAGTTTGTCCGGGAATCTTGATTCAAAAGGTGGGATCGGTTCACCAAATTCCATTAATTCTTTCGCCAGACTAAATGCAATGTATTCAACTTCAGCCAATGTTGGTTTTTTGAGAATTGGGCGTGACATGATTATTCTGCACCCAATAGATCCAAAGCCTTACCGTACTCTTTTACAGCTTTTTTCACCACTGCACTGATCTCTTCCTTTTTATCTTGTGAGATAAATGTTCCTACAGCATTCATAAATTCCTCAATAGGGATAACATAGTTTTTACCCACCTTGAATGCCTTTATTTTTCCGGATTGAATTTTTTTGAATACAGCAATACGGCTTACACCAAGGAGCTTGGCCAGTTCCATGGTTGATATGTACTTATTATTTTCACCCTTATTTTGTAGCATATTATTAGGTTAACATACGTTAACCTAATAATCAAGCAGCTATTTTCCCAGCTTAGAAAATTATCGCGACAGCGTATTCCACCACCTGCTTAGTTGGCATGTTGGCTTTGAATAGCATTTCTTTGGCTTCGTAGACAGTGGAGACTTTTTCTGGAGAGGTGCGGACATGGGCTTCGAGAGCATCGAGGAAAACCGTGGCTTTAGAACGACGAATTGAGGCGTCCTCATCACTTTCACTTCCAAAGGTTTCTTTTATGTATTCTTGTACGGCCTTTTTTGATTTTAAATATTCCGGAGCCTCAGTTAGTAGCACTTCTGGTATGAGTCTTACTCTTGAACGAATTGTTTGAGGTATAAGATATGGATGTGGTGTGACAAAAACAATAAATATTCCCTCTTTTGGTTCTTCCAAAGTCTTGAGAAGTGTTTGGGCGGCATCATTCATAAAAACATCGAAGTAAACAAGGCACCAAGAGTTTGGCATACGCTCAAGATTAAATTCTACAAGATTTTTAGCATCTTCGACTGTAAAACGAGAGAGGGATTGCACTTCTACATTTTGTATTACTAGAGAGGTATCATCAACTAAGCCACGAAAAGTTTCAACATTGCCCTGTATCAAAAATATTTGCTCCGGCGAATAAGAAACAAGTTTTTTATACATAACTACTTTTTAGCTAAGATCGATCTTTGATAATCTCCAAGGTGGGCCAAGAGTACCCCCGTACCATTAACCACGCAATAAAGCGGTCCTTCAGCCACGCGTACCGACACGCCAGTTTGCTCAGCTATTAGGTTATCCAAATTTTTAAGTTGGCTTGTTCCCCCGCTCATGACAATGCCGTGGTCAATAATATCTGACGCTAGCTCAGGCGGGATCTGTTGTAAAACATCTTTGATTGCTCTGACCATTTGCTTCAACTCTTGATCAATGGCTTTGACTAGTTCGTTTGTTCCGATATTTATTGTTTTTGGAAGACCGGTTACAATATCACGGCCTTTCACATCAGCTTTTATATCCGGTGTTATTGCTAATGCAGAGCACAGGCTCTTTTTTAATTCTTCCGCTGTTTGGTCCCCAATGGCTACTCCATAAGTTTTTCGTAAATATTCTACAATTGCTTTGTCAATTTTATTCCCTGCATGTTTTACAGATGTAGAAGCCACCACCCCACCTAGAGAAATCACTGCCACATCAGTTGTCCCGCCACCAATGTCAATAATCATATGCCCACGAGGCTCATTAATAGTCACTCCGGCACCTAGGGCTGCTAAAATTGGCTCTTTTACAATAACTGCACTCTTAGCCCCAGCCTTAACCGAAGCTTCAATCACTGCTCGTCTCTCAGTACTACTAATACCAGCCGGGACTGATACTAGAACATCTGGCTTAAAGAAAGAATTTCTACCCAGCGCCTTAGTAATAAAATATTTAAGCATGGCCAAAGTTACATGGTAGTCTGCAATAGCTCCATCTTGCATAGGTCGATAGACGACGATTGAGTCAGGAGTTTTTCCAAGCATGGCTTTGGCCTCTGCGCCTATAGCCACAACCTTTTTGGTCGCTTGATTAATAGCCACCACAGTTGGTTCATTAAGGACAATGCCTTTGCCAAGTACATAAACAAGCGTATTGGTAGTGCCCAAATCAATACCTATTTTCTTGGCCATAGGAAATTTCCACATTATGCTTACAATAGTATCATAAGCCATGTATATCCTATCTATTATTCCAATTTCCCGCGGTATCCCCTTCAGTAGTCTCAGTTATTACTCAACTGATGCGCTTTCTATCGGTACCTTGGTTGAAATACCACTTGGTAGACAAGTTACTACTGGCTTAGTTTATGGGTGTACTTCACTGATTGAAGCTAAAACTAGCATCAAGCAGGCCACATTTTCACTTAAAAGGATAAAGAAGGTCTTAGGTCAATCCCATTTTACTACTTCACTCATGGAGGGACTAAAGGAAGCCAGTGTCCGCACCCTCACACCAAGCGGCTCTTTAGCCGGAATTGTAATTAATGAAATATTTCTAGAAACTTTCCAATCACTTTCTTCTCAAGCAATAGAGCAAGAAAATATTAAAAAAAATCCAATCGTTGCATACGGTACATATACTGATCGCCTTGATGCCTATAAACGCATTATTCGTGGCGCTTTTGCCAACAAAGAGAGTGTCGTACTAGTAGCTCCATCTATCCGCGCTACAGAGTATTGGTATGAAGTATTAAAAAAAGGAATTACAAATCACAGCGTCATTCTTCATAGCAAAAAAACAAAGCGTGATCAGAAAAGCGCACTCACTCTAATTAAAAATTCCGATCGACCATTATTTATTTGTACAACACCACAGAGCGCCGTTATTCCACGCTCTGATATTAAGACGATGATTTTAGAAGACGAGTCGAGTTCGCTATATAAACTTCATGACAGGTACAGTGCTGACATGAGAATTGTCCTGCGCTCTATCGCTGACGCTTCTGGTATACAAACTGTTTATGGAGATACACTCCCACGCTTTGAAACTTTGATAGAGACGAGTAGTACCGAACTTGCCAGGGTCTTTACTCCTGACAAACTCACCGTTGTGCCTACAGAAGCTTACAGGTCAGTCCTACCAACTGAGGTCATCGAGCTTATTCGCTATTGTCAGAAAAAGAAGAAAAGCTTATTTATTTATACCAACCGCAAAGGCATCGCTCCAATGTCACGTTGTAGTGATTGCGGTACTAGTGTTGACTGTCCTACTTGTGGGCTGCCAGTGGTCCTACGCTACAAAATAAGTAAAGGTGAACGTGAACGGATGTTTATTTGTACCCATTGTGGAGATACTCTACCAGCAACGCATGTCTGTAGTTATTGCGGTAGTTGGAATATTACTCCTGTGTCTATTGGTACTGAAAGTATTTATGAGGCGGTTACGCGTATTGTTGAAAACAAAAATATTATTACTGTAGATGACAACTTGGCTCTGGATGATAAGAGCGTTGAAGCTCTGCTTGAAGATATTCAAAAACGAAAGTGGTTTGTCATGATTGGTACTCAGAGGCTTTTGCCACATATTAAACAAGTTGATTATGTCGTTATCCCATTTTTTGATCGGCTTCTATCAACACCGTCTCCTTATACTGTCGAAGAAGTCTTGCGACTTATTATGGAGTGCAATGAAAAAACCAAAGAGACACTTGTCCTCAGTACCAAAAAACCAGACTTTGAAATCACTAAGCTTTTAGCTACCAAAAAAATTCAAAGTATTATCGACTCTGATCTAGAAATAAGGAAGACGCTTAAATACCCACCATTCGGTAGTCTTTTGAAACTATCTGTGACAGTACCTAGCTCGCACAAAGACACACTAGTTCAAAAGGTTACTAACTTCTTTGCCAACAATGAGGCTACCTTGTTACCAGTCCGCAGAGTCAGCCCAGAGAGTATGAAGTTACTCTGCACATGGATTATCCAGGTCGGCACCGACTACACAGCAGACTACGGCGAAGACCTCCAGCTTTTTCTCCAAGACCTTCGCTTTCCTTATAACCTAGATATAAACCCAAGTAGGCTTACTTAAAAGTATTGCGCCTTAAGCATTCTCGTGTTAGGATGTTGCCACATGCCAATGATAAATGTCGAACTAAAGAAGAACGAACACGAAAACGCGGCCTCTTTGATCCGTCGTTTTACTCGTAAAATCCAAGAGTCAGGAATTATTCCTAAGATAAAAGGTAGTCGCTATGCCCAAAGAGATGTCTCAAAGCTATCTCAAAAAACAGTGGCTCTTCGAAAGCTCGCTCGTCGCGCAGAAGTAGAAAAACTCAAAAAGCTTGGCAAGATGGAGACTCGCGACGCTAGATAGATGGCGACTCTTGAAGAAAAAAATCTTACTGTATCTCGTCAAAATGGCTCGCTCCCCCGCGTGCCTTTTTTGGATATAAAGGAAAGAGTTTTGGGCAAAGGCTATGACCTTTCTATTTCTTTCGTGGACGAAAAACAAGCCAAAGCCTTGAACAAAAAGTTTCGCAAAAAAAGTTATGTGCCCAACACTTTGTCGTTTTCGCTCTGTAATATTCCTGGGGGAAGAAGCGGTGAAATAGTCATGTGCTTACCGGCAATAAGAAAAGAGTACAAGAAATTTGGCATGACACTTAATAAATACATTATTTATCTGTCTCTCCACAGCATGCTTCATTTGAAAGGAATGCAACATGGGAGTACAATGGATGCTAGTGAAGCAAAGTATCTCAGTTGGTATTGATATTGGTACATCCACAACACGAGTAGTGGTGGTTGAAGAGAAGCCAGAAGGTGTTAGTATTCTTGGTTTTGGAACAGCACAAACTAGTGGCGTTCGGCATGGGTATGTAGTAAATCGTGATGATGCGGTTATTGGTCTCAAAAAGGCTATACGAGATGCTGAAAGACAATGTGGTATTAAAATTCGTCAGGCCATGATTTCAATCGGTGGAGTTGGACTTGATGCACAGTATAGTACAGGGGGCTCAGTTGTTTCTCGTGCTGACAGTATTATCGGCAAAGTTGATATTGAGAAAGCGATCAGTGAAGCGGAGTCTGGGCTTGACCTTAAAAACAAAGCTATGCTTCATGCCTATCCAGTGTCATTCAAAATTGATGGCAAAGAGTTTCCTGTCAGACCTGAAGGTATTTCGGGTTTGAAGCTTGAGGTCCGGACTTTATTTATTACTTGTTTCCAGCAACACTTAGATGACCTACTTGGTGTCATGAACGATGCTGGAGTCAAAGTCTTGGGCTTCACGGCTACTCCTATCGCTACACATCAAATACTTCTATCCGACTTACAAAGAAACTTCGGTTGCGCCCTCATTGATATTGGTGCTGAAACAGTTTCAGTTTCTGTATTTGAAAACAATACTATAGTTTCACTCCACGTTTTCGACATCGGCTCACTCAATATTACTAAAGACTTGGCCTTAGGTCTGCGAATTACTCCCGAAGAGGCAGAGAGTATCAAGCTCGGTGTAGTCAGTTTTCAAACTGTACCTAAAAAGAAGATTGAAGAAATAGTTGAAGCCAGACTCTCTGACATCTTTGAACTAATAGATAAGTATTTAAAAAAGATGGGAAGAAGTGGACTACTTCCAGCTGGAGCGGTGCTCATCGGTGGCGGATCAAATTTACATAACATTGAACTCGTAGCTAAGACTATGCTCAAGATTCCGGTTCGTCGTGGCTTTGTAGAATTGCCTAGCTCTAAAGGTCTTATCAAGGATCAAAGTTTGTTAGTTGCTTACGCTGTTGCCTCTGCACAAGTAGGCACTTCGCATAAAGGACAAAAACATACTACCATTTATGATGGAGATGGGATCTTAGCCGTCCTCAAAAAATTCTTCAAACAACTAATGCCCTAAACTGGCATTAAAACCTATTTTGTCAATACCTGTTGCCCTTTTCCAAGCTTCTGGTAGTATCTTTTGTATAGAAATAAGTGGAGAAAAAAGAGAAAAGCTATGGCTAAAATAAACCCTGAAATTGAAACATCTGCTCGCATCAAGGTAATTGGTGTGGGTGGTTCTGGTTGTAACGCTGTTAACCACATGATTAGCGCTAAGGTTAAAAATGTGGAATTCATCGTGATGAATACTGATGTACAAGATTTGCACAAGTCTGCGGCCGAAAAGAAAATCCACCTTGGTAAAAACTTAACAAAAGGATTAGGTGCGGGTATGAACCCAGAAGTTGGGATGCGCGCTGCTGAAGAAACAAAAGCTGAGATACAAGATTCTCTCAAAGGTGCTGATATGGTTTTCATCGCTTGTGGAATGGGAGGTGGAACTGGAACAGGAGGAGCACCAATTGTAGCTCGTGCTGCCAAAGAACAAGGTATCCTAACTGTTGCAGTAGTGACCAAACCATTTTTCTTCGAAGGCAACCAGCGCATGCGCATCGCTGACAAGGGTATAGAAGAACTTGAAGCTGAAGTAGATGCAATCATTGTTATTCCGAACGATCGTCTCCTGGCTATCGCTGGTAAAGATACTACTTTCAAAGATGCTTTTGCTAAATGTGACGAAGTCCTTCGCCAAGCGGTTGAAGGTATTTCTGAACTTATCTCCTCTCCGGGAATCATCAACGTCGACTTTGCTGATATGAAAAGCGTTCTCACTGACGCTGGAACAGCACTCATGGGTGTCGGCTTTGCCTCAGGCGACGAAAGAGCAGAAAAGGCTGCTGTCCAAGCTATCAATTCCCCACTGCTTGATATTTCAATCAATGGAGCCAAAGGCGTACTCTTTGCTATCTCAACCAACGACGACCTTACTATGGCTGAATTCCAAGAAGCCGCTAAGGTTATTACTGAAAGTATCGATAAAGATGCTCGAGTTATCATTGGTACTATTTTTGATGATCGAATTAAAAAAGGTGAAATGAAGATCACCGTCATCGCTACTGGCTTTCCGTCAGAAGGTAAGAAAAGTAACCTCTTCGGTGCCCAAACAGCGCAACAGATATTTAGTGCTTCAAAACCAGATAAAAAAGAAGGGGTAAACCCAATGGTTCAAAAAGCTGAAATTAAGAACGAAGAGACTGAAGTTGTAGAAGGTGAAGAAACTGAAGAAGACTGGGGTGCTATTCCAGCATTCTTGCGAAGAAACAAGAAGTAAAATAGAAATAAAATTCTCAAAAAGCTCCCAGAAGGAGCTTTTTGCTTATGTTATACTCATGCCTATGCAATATGAACTAATCATCATCGGAGGAGGACCGGCTGGGTCAGCAGCAGCTGTTTATGCAGCTCGTAAACAACTAAAGACTCTTTTAATAACTATCGAATTTGGTGGCCAGAGTATCGTCTCTACTGATATCCAAAACTGGATTGGTACTCCACATATAAGCGGAGAAGGCCTCGCCCAGA
>JBBUBB010000029.1:0-8974 GCA_038058445.1 Patescibacteria group bacterium | reverse complement strand
ATGAAACGGCCCGATTCAAGGCCGCTCTTTACGGTTACATCGCTCAAATAGACACCGAGGAATCTCTGCTGACCTGCATCAGCTCGATCACTAAAAGCATTGAGTCTAACCAAGGTCTGATAGATTGGATTAGGGAAAATGTAGCTGAAAAAGTTCTTGCTCTGGTTACAGATGCCTATGTTGATACAGAGGCGTCAGACGAGTCCCAAGAACGAGTAGCTCCTTCACCTATCCAAGCCCTCGCAAGTATCAAGGAGCGCTTATCACAAACCTCAAGTATTGCACCAACAAAGCGAGATTACTCTGTCGAACGGATTGAAACACCCCCTTCTTCACCACAGAGCACGCCGAAACCTATTTTTGATATCTATCGAGAGCCTCCGGTGAAATAATAAGTTTTCTTGCCGTGCCCTGCCATAGCTCAAAGAGCGACGGCGGGCTATAATAGGAATATGCAATTCAAAGTACCTCAATTTATCGACATAGAAGATAAGGTTGTCGGCAATTTGTCTTTCAAACAATTCGCTTACTTGGCGGGTGGGGCAGGGCTTGCTTACATCTCTATCAAACTTCTACCTGGATTTATTGCATTGATTGTTACCCCAGCATTAGCAGGACTTGCTTTGGCGCTAGCATTTTTAAAAATAAACGACAAACCTTTTGCTCATGCCCTTGAGGCTTTCATCCGTTACTATAGTAAATCTCGTCTCTATCTCTGGAAGAAGCAAGAAATGAAAGCGAAGAAAAAAGAAGAACAGAAAGAAGGCTCTTCGCTTCGTGCTACACTTTCTGAGAGCAAGCTCAAGACACTTTCCTGGAGTCTTGATGTTATTGATCCCAAAGGAAAGTAGAAAGTTATCAAGTTTGTAAAGTTATAAAGTCGAGAGAATGTCCAGGTGACTAGTGTGATTTCTTTATTAACTTTTTACTTTCAACTTTATGAACTTTACAACTAGCTGTATAGTATACTTACTATACAGCCATGGCCCCATCTAGTAGCCCCACCCAACAATTCGTTCCCGTCAAAGAAGTTCGTGATGGTGTTGTCGTCCTCAAAGACGGCACTTTGGCGACAGTTGTTTTAGTTTCTTCTATCAACCTCTCGCTCAAGTCCTACGATGAACAAAGGGCCACACTTTCGCAATTTCAAAGCTTTTTAAATACTCTTGATTTTCCAATACAAATAGTTATCCAATCACGCCGGTACGATGTGCGCCCGTACATACTTTCGCTTGAAAATCGTCTCAAGGTGCAGAGTGAGCCACTCTTAAGAGTGCAAACACAGGAGTACATACAGTTTATAAGGAGCTTTACAGAGCAAGTAAATGTCATGCGGAAATCTTTCTTTGTAGTTGTCCCTTACAATCCACCAGTTCTCAACCAGGGTGGTGGGCTAAGTAAGCTTTTTTCTTTTTTTGGTAAAAAACAAAGTGTTGCAGACATAACTGCTGATTTTGAAGAAGAGCGAACACAACTAGAACAAAGAGTTTCTGTTATAGAACAAGGGTTATCACGCTTAGGACTCCGTGTCGCCCAGCTTGGCACTCAGGAAGTAATTGAGCTCTTATATAAGACATTTAATCCAGGGGAAACAGCTAGCCACGTGGCTGAGAGTTAAAAGTTATCAAGTTTGTAAAGTTCATAAAGTGAACCCAATAGCTAACCTGCCCCACTTTCGACTTTTTAACTTTCAACTTTATGAACTCCCTGTAGTATACTTATAAACAGTATGGGACTCTTTGGCTCCAGTCAAAAAACACAAACACCTTCAGGTGGCATGAAAAACCTCCCTGTGCTTCCTGAGGAAGCCTATTCTTGGGCTACTATGGAGCTCTCTGACAACATTGCTCCTTCAGCCATCGAAATTACCCCGAAGTCCCTTCACATAGGGGATAAAATAGTCCGTACTTTTTTTGTAATTTCTTACCCGAGATATCTAAACGACAATTGGTTCACCCCTATCATCAACCTCGATAAAATCTTTGATGTTGCCATCTACATTACCCCAATTGAAACCTCTCAGCTTCTCAAACAGTTCCAAAAGAAAATAGCTGAGGTAGAAAGCCAGATCATGGTCCGCCAACAAAAAGGGTTAGTGCGAGATCCTATGCTAGATACTGCCTATCAAGATCTAGAGGAGCTCAGGGATAACCTAACCCAAGCGCAAGAGAAAATGTTTCAAGTGGGCCTTTACATCAGTATTTACGGGGAAAGTGATACTGACCTTTTCCGAATTGAGAGTGAGATACGATCCATCCTTGAATCAAAGCTGGTCTATTTGAAACCAACTCTTTTCCAACAAGAAGATGGTTTCAAAAGTGTTTCCCCTTTAGGGAAAGATACAATTAATGTAACCCAGAAACTAAACTCAGAACCCCTCTCAAGTATTTTTCCTTTTGTTTCTTTTGACTTAACCTCAGAAACAGGAATACTCTACGGAGTTAATCGCCACAACTCTTCCCTGATTATTTTTGATCGTTTTTCTCTTGAGAACTACAACTCTATTATATTTGCAAAGTCTGGTGCTGGGAAAAGTTATGCGACTAAGCTCGAGATTATTCGTACCCTGATGTTCGACACAGATGTCATCGTTATCGACCCAGAGCGAGAATATGAGTACTTGGCTGAAGCAATAGGTGGAAGATACTTCAATATTTCACTTTCTTCTGATCACCATATCAATCCTTTTGATTTGCCAAAGCCCAGAGAAGACGAAGCACCGGCTGATGTTCTGCGAAGTAATATTATCAACCTGGTGGGGCTGTTTCGTATTATGCTTGGAGGACTAACACCAGAAGAGGATTCTATTATTGACCGAGCAATCACAGAAACTTATGCCCTAAAGGATATATCAGCAGACTCGGATTTTGCTACAATTGAGCCACCGCTTCTCTCTGACTTTGAAATGGTTCTCGGTGGTATGGAAGGAAGTGAGTCAATTTTGCAACGACTTTCGAAGTACACCAAAGGATCTTGGGCTAGCTTTATTAATCAACCAACAAATGTTGATATAAACAAAAAATTCGTGGTTTTCTCTGTCCGAGATATGGAGGACGACCTGAAGCCGGCAGCTATGTATATAGTTACTCACTTTATATGGAATGCTGTGCGCAAAGAACTCAAAAAGCGTCTTTTGGTGGTGGATGAGGCTTGGTGGATGATGAAAAGTGATGACACGGCGTCATTCCTATACTCTATTGCTAAGCGAGGACGAAAATATTTCCTTGGTCTCTGTACTATCACCCAAGATGTCGGGGATTTTATGAAAAGCCCGTATGGAGTTCCGATTATCACCAACTCCTCAATTCAGCTCCTCCTAAAACAGTCTCCGAGCACCATGGATGTGCTCCAAAAGACATTTAACCTCACGGACGAGGAAAAATACTTGCTTCTCGAAAGCGGGGTGGGAGAAGGAATATTCTTTGCTGGTCTCAAGCATGTCGCTATAAAAATAATTGCTTCCTACACCGAAGACCAGATCATTACCAGTGACCCATCACAAGTGTTATCTATCAAAAGGGCAAAGCAGGAATTCCAAGAACAACAAGGTAAACTATAAACATATGCGTAATTTTATTTTTACAACCTTAATACTTATAGTACTAACAGCTCAAATATCTCTGGCTCAAGCCCTACCACAAGATATTGATATTTCTTTATATCCAATCGATCCAAAACCCGGAGAGAGTGTCACTGCAACTGCTACTAGCTTTGGCATGGACCTAACAGGTGCCTCAGTATCTTGGTACTACAACAATAAATTAATCTCCTCAGGAACCGGGGAAACAAGTGTCAGGTTCACTGCTCCAAACAGTGGACAGTTGGCGACACTGTCGGTGAGGGCGTCAGACGGGAGTGGCGATGCGGAAAACAGCATAGTTATACGCCCAGCTAGTGTTGATCTTGTCTGGGAAGCAATAGATGCTTACACTCCGCCATTCTATAAAGGCAAAGCCTTGGCCCCAATTGGTGGCAGAATCCGAGTCACGGCCGTGCCAAGCGCTAGTGCACCTAGAACACTTTCATACTCATGGAAATACAATGATTCTGCGGTACCAAGTCAGTCAGGTCTTAGTAAAAATAGTTTAACAATAAAAACAGATGTGTTGGGAGGAAACGAAAGTTTTAGTTTGCAGGCAAGTGGTGGAACATTTGAAGGTGGTGGCAAAACAAGTGTCGTCCTACGAAACCCGGACATCGTGCTTTATCAAAAAAGCAACGGTTTTATTGATTATTCGCGTGGTTCAATAGGTGATGTGTTTATAGGTACCCCGGGGATAACACTCCGTGTCGAACCTTTCAATTTTAGTACCAACAAAACCTTTGAGCAAAGTCTGGAAATTAATTTCGCCCTTGGTGACCAGTCTTTTACTGGTATAAACCAAACACAAGAACTCCCAATTAGTAGGCCCGATAGTGGCGAAAATGGCGATCTGACAATAAACACAACCTCTCTACTAGAACGTCTACAGGTTGCGAAGCGTACATTCACACTTCGATTTTAATATAGTACAATAACTATATTAATGAAAAAGGCTCTATTGATCTATTCTTTATTGTTGTCATTTTTCTTAGGTGCATCATCCGTAGAAGCTCTTGAATACTCGGCAACAGTTATAGCAAAAGATCTCACAATAACAATAACACTCACAGGACCAGCGTCGCCTCAGGTAACAGTTCAACCTATAATAGACACAAAGCCGATTACTTCTACGGCAAAAGCCTCCTGGTTGGAACAAGAGCTAGAAAGGAAAAAAACTGATCTGGGCGGGGAAACCGAGTGGACAACCTCAGCAAATATAAGTGCTGGAAAAAAGTACTATGTTCGTATTGTTGAAATAGTGGGATCAACAAAAAAATTTCTGACAGACAATGTCTCTGTTACGACAACAACAGGCGAAATTTTCCCTGCCCCCATTGTTATTAAACCTTCTGATGATAAAAAAATATTTATATTAGAGGGGTCAGTATTTGTTTCAAAACACAAGAAATCAGACCTTATACCGTTTTATACAATTAGAGTACTACTAAAGCTGTTCGACAAAAAGTCCGGGCAAGTTGTTCTCACATACCCTGAGGTTAAACTTAAAGAATAAACTTGGGGTGTTTTTAGTTATAAAATCGAAAGTGATAAATTAACACCAAACACAGACTACGATCTCAAGGTTTTCTTTGCTAGCGATTCAGGTGCATTGGCCGAAAGGGGTGCTATATTTAATACAGACAAGGGTGTTGTCGTACCGCCTACAAAAAAGGAGGTTGACGATAGTTTCAACAGGAAGAGTTATAGGCTTCTGGCTCCTATTCCGGGTATGGTGGCACTGCTTGATCCAGAGCTTTGCCAAGAACAAAAAATAACTAATCCAGGTCAGATATGTGATATAAATGCTTTTTTGAACTTTATATTGAAACTAATCATCGGGTTGGCCGCGGTTGTTCTTGTGGTACGACTTATTATAGAAGGCTACAGCTACATGATAACCGACACTCCTTTCAAAAAGGCTGCGGCTAAGGGGGCCTTCAAAGAAGCCTTGATTGGGTTGGTAATAGCCCTATCTTCGTATTTGATACTTAACACCATAAACCCGAGGTTGGTAAATAACGATGTGACAATTGGTGCAGCAGAGTTTGAGGTAAAACAATATCCAACACTAGATTCTGCCACCTACCAGGGCATCACAGGAAAACCAATTCTTCCAAAGAGTCAGTATGTAGCCATGGCTCAATCTGTTGCTACAGAATATAAAATTGATTCATGTTTACTCATTGCAACAGCAACAGCAGAGAGCAATATGAATCCGGCCGTCTTTGGAAGTGACGCTGACTTTGCAGAATCAGACAAGGTTTCTAGTCCATCTCGAAGAGCTTTCATAAATTCTGGAGAAAAATACAGCGGGGCAACTTTCAAAAAGGGGGATTCAGCTTTAAGAACAGATAAAAAATTTAAGAACGACCCACCTAAGGGGGTTGTTGACGGAAGATTTAGTTTTGGGTTTGGAATGTTGGGAATAACAATGTTCCCTGAAGGTTACGGTACAAAATCCTGGGAGGACGGGCCATCACTATCTCTAAAAAATAAGCCGTTGGTAATGGACAACTTCTGGCCATTAAACCCAAAAACAAACAAAAAATACACCCCAACAGAGCTACTAGATGCTGAAACAAGTCTAAAATTAGGCGCCTTCTTGTTACAAAAAAAAATAACTGAGTGTAAGGACCCTTATGTAGCAATGTACGCTTTTAATAAAGGCGGTTGTCCATCTGACTCAAACGGCTCATCGGTTAGAAGAACTACTTATAATCAGTGTAAAGGTATCAAATAGTTATAGTACAATACTTATATGCGGCGAATACTTATCGTAACAATCCTCATCGTAATTGCCGGTACGGCAGTGTGGTATTTTGGATTTAGACCAAAAACAAACCCGGACGGAAGTGCGACAACAAGTGGTTTTAAGTCTTTCTTTCCTCTTGGTGGAGCTGGTGGTAATAACAACACTGATGGGCAAATCTCTGATACAACACCTGTTGATACTGGCGAGCCAACAAACCCTCCGTCTTCTCTATTTAAACAGCTCTCAGTGAGTCCTATTTCTGGATACAGCACTTTTGCACTTACCAAGACCATAACCATTCCTCCAGCAACTCCAAAAGAAAAGCCGACCACTCAAACTATTACTGACTACTTTGTCAGATATGTGGCTCGGCAAAACGGCTTTGTGTATGAGATAAAAAATGATGAGTCACCCCTACAGATCAGCAACACCTTCGTCCCGGCAGTTTATGAAGCTTACTTTGCTGATAACAACAATACGGCCATACTTCGTTTTTTGAGAGATGATGCTCGCACCATTGGAACATATACTGTACCAATTCCGCCAGAAAATCCTGACGGCACCAGAACTCAAAACAGTGGTATATTCCTGCCTGACGGTATTACTTCTTTTGCTGTTTCCCCTGACTCTAAAGAGGTCGCCAGATTAACACAAGAGCAAACACTGGGTGTAATCACCACAGAAAGTACCGCAGAAAAAAACACAAAAGAACTTCTTCGCACACCACTTAAAGAGTTGCTCATTTCTTGGCCACAAACAAGTACTCTTTTTGTACAAACAAAAGCAGCTGGAATAGTACCCGGGTTTTTATATAAAGTAGATAGAACTGAAAGAAGGCTAAGGCGTGTGGTTGGAGATGTGGCTGGACTTACGGCCTCAGTAAGCCCAAGCGGGGTGTTTGTGTTTTACTCAGAAAGCACCAAAGACGGATTCACGGCAAAGATTCTTAACACCAAAACCGGTATTACCAAAAACACTGGGCTATCCATACTTCCTGAAAAATGTGTTTGGTTAAAGAACGAGGACCTTGTATGTGCAGGCAACAGCGCGGTTGAATCCGGGACATATCCTGATGTTTGGTATGCTGGTCTAGTGTCATTTTCAGACCAATTATTTCATATCTACACCTCTGTTAACACCTTCGATGTAATTAATAAGGGTGACGAGCGAGGTTTTGATATGGTGAATTTGCAAACAGACGAGGACAGAAACTTATTATTCTTTGTTGATAAAAAAACTGGTCTTCTGTGGCAGTTTAGTTTGCTGTAAGTTTCAGCGTTTTTCTAAAATAGAGTTCTTGAGCAATAGAGAAAATGTTGGTAATTACCCAATAAAGAGCAACGGCTGAGGCTAGTTTAGCTGAGATGAAGATAATAATAATTGGGAGAACATACTTGGTCTGCATCGATAGGCTTTTGGTGAATTGCGCCTGAAAGCCCGTGCCTGTAGTTGCTGGCGGTTTTGGCATTAGAAAGGCCTGTATAGCCTGAGTAACCCCAGCTAAGATAGCAAAAGGAAGAAATGGTTTGGTAATGTCGACTAGTCCAAGAAACATGTTTTTTAATCCCTCAGTACTTAGAGAGCTGTAAAGATGTGTGGGCTGATCTATTCCTTTTATAAAAGCAAAATATAGAGCAAATAGTATCGGGAGTTGTATAAGCAAGTATAAACAGCCAGAGAACGGGTTGATCCCTTCAGTTTTATATAAAGCAAACTGTTCTTTTGACTCTTGTTCTTTTGTCAGCCCCCTGCTTTTTATGGCGTCGAGTTTGGGTTGTAGAAGGCGCATCTTATATTGACTAACAATGCTTTTCTTACTAAGGGGCATCAAAATGAATCGGATCAGTATTGTTACTATTACCACCGCCAAACCGACATCTTTAAATGCTAGGTGTTGGGCAGTAAAAACAAGCGCGTTGTATATCGGCTCATATAAAAATGTGTTCCATAATGCATTCATGTTGGGGTATTATAACAGATTATGGTAAATCCACCCTAGGGTCGTTACCTGGATGGCACCTACCGATTCGACCAAGTGTTTTCCTAAGCGCTTTAAAAAAATTATAGTTTCTGAAACAAGCGGCCCCATATTCTGAACAAGATGGATAAAATATACAGTTTGGTTTTGGATAAAATGGTAAAAACCTTAAAAAACCAAGGGAGGGTGAAAACACTTTTTGGTAAATAAGTATCAAACCAACAACTATTTTATTTGGTAATCTTCCTAAAAAGCTCATCTAGTTGTATTTTTAAATCTTGATATTTTATATTAACTGCTTGTTTTGAAACATAAAGAATAAGGTGTTTTGTTTCTGGGTCTTTTCTAAAATACTCAGCAAAGATACTATAAAGTCGGCGACGGAGTTTATTTCTGTAAACAGATCTTTTTTCCACTTTTAGGGAAATAACTACGGAAACCTGATTGGTTTCGGCTTCTTTGAATTTCAGTGTGCCGAGACTGTTAAACACTGTCTTGCTACCGCCTTGGGCTAAAAACTTTGTAAATTCGTGGCGTGAGAGCCGTTTTTTTGACGGCAACATCTGGCTTATATAGTCACTTTCGCTCGGCCTTTGTGGCGTCGCGCTTTGATCACCTTTCGACCTGTTGGGGAAGCACTTCTGACCAAAAAACCATGTGT
>JBBUBB010000028.1:0-10315 GCA_038058445.1 Patescibacteria group bacterium | reverse complement strand
TTCCCCACCTGAGAGCGTGTTGGCGGTGCGGGAGAGGGCCAAATATTCAAGACCGACATTAAGAAGAAATGTTAGTCGGTCTTCTATTTCTTTCAGTATCGCCTTGGCTACTTCCATATCTTTAGTAGATAACTTCAGAGAACTGAAAAACTCAAAAGCTTCTTCAACAGACAAAGTGGCTACATCGACAATATTAAATCTCTTTTTAGATGATGACTCCAAAAATACATTAAGTGCTTCGGGGCGAAGACGCTTGCCACCACAAACATCACAGGGTTCTGTACCACCAAAAAACTTTGTTCCCAAACCATTACATTCAGGACATGCCCCATATGGAGAGTTGAAAGAAAAGAGTCTCGGCTCAATTTCTGGAAATGAATAGCCATCATTTGGACAAGAAAACTTTGATGACATTAGAAATTCTTGTAAGGAGTCAGTCTGCATATCGAAGTCACCAGAGGCTCCAAAAACTACCTGTACCAATCCATCAGCTTCAAGGAGTGCTCGTTCTACTGCTTCAAATAATCGCAATTCTGAATCACGAGGATTATCTTTGAATTCATGTACTGCCAATTCATCCACTAGTACTTCTATAGTATGTTTATCATTTTTCTTAATCTCTAGACGATCTCGAAGTTTGTGAACCTTACCGTCCACGCGTACGGTACTAAACCCTTTACCAATCAAATCATAAAGCAGTTGGTAGTATTCCCCTTTTCGTCCGCGCACAAGGGGCGCATATATTTGGATACGAGTGTCATTGAAAGCGACACCCATAACACTTTTAACACCGCCTCCGTCAGAACGGGCGGATGGCGGACGCTTAGAAAATTCTTTTATTTTCTGCAGTATAAAACCGTTTATTTCTTCAATAGAAAGTTTTTGGATCAGAGTGTCACACACAGGACAGTGGGCCTTGCCAACACGAGCATAAAGCACGCGCATGTAGTCATACATTTCGGTAATAGTAGCGACAGTAGAACGAGGGTTGTTGGAACGAGATTTCTGATCTATAGAAATAGCCGGTGAAAGGCCAGTGATTTCATCAACATCTGGCTTGGGCATTTGGTTTAGGAATTGTCTTGCATATGAAGATAGGCTCTCCACATAACGACGCTGTCCTTCAGCAAAGATCGTATCGAAAGCCAAAGAGCTCTTACCGCTCCCTGAGAGGCCTGTAATAGCTATCATTTTGCCTCTAGGCATTTCCACAGACACATTTTTGAGGTTGTGTGTTCTTGCCCCGCGAACAATGATTGAATCCTGTATTTTTTTGTTTTCAGGTAATTTCGACATACAGCACAAAACCCTGCGCTTGCGCGTATAGGGGTATGTAGAGCCATTCTAGCACACCAAAGAGAAAGTGCGATATAATAAAAAGATGAATATCCCGCGCATTGATGAACACCTCATCCATTTCTTCCGACGTATTTCCATCCCCTTTGCTCGCTTCGCTCTATTTGTGGTCTTTTTCTGGTTTGGCTTTTTGAAGGTCCTCGGTCTCTCCCCGGCCGGCCCACTCGTGCACGCTCTGTTTGATCAAACTATTCACTTCACAAGTTTTAATACTTTCTATCTAGGCTTCGCGCTTTTTGAATGTCTGATCGGTATTTTGTTCCTAATCAAAGGCGCTGAGCGTATTGTCCTGCCACTCCTCCTCTTCCATATAGGAACAACGGTACTCCCGCTATTTTTCCTCCCACATATAACCTGGCAATCATTCATGGTGCCAACCCTCGAAGGTCAATATATCATCAAAAACCTTGTCATTATTGCAACCGCTATAGGGCTTGTGTCTCATTTACATCCTTTGCCTAGAAAAATTATATGAGAAACACAGAGGCTGCACTTAGGTGGATTGTTACTATCCTAGAAAAAATGCATATCCCATTTGAAATTGATGGGGGTTTTGCAGCAAAGATGTACGGCGAAGATCGAGAGCTTGCCGATATTGATATCAATATTCCTTTAAATGATTTTCATCGGCTGATTCCTTTTGTTACAGAATACATAATATATGGACCCAAACAATATAAAGACGACAATTGGGATTTACTGATGACGTCAATAAAATATAGTGGCCAAACTATCGATATCAGCGCTCTTGGAAAAACAAAATATTTCAATCAAAAAGAACAAAAATGGGTGGATTTTCCTGAAGACCTTTCTGAAGTAAGAATAATGGACTACAAAGGAATCAAGATTCCTGTTATTAATGAAGTTAAACTAATGATATATAAAACAGAATTAGGAAGAGGTGTTGATAAAAAAGATGTAAAAGGAATGATAGGTAGCTTGTTTAAATAACCACCTTTTCTGGATTTATATAAGTCTTATTTTTAAGGACTGTAATTTCATCGCGGAGGATTGCCGCGGTTTCGAAGTCGAGGACTTTCACTGCTTCTTTCATTTCTGCTTCTTTGATGGAAATAAGCTTTTCAATTGGATTTTTCTTACCTCTTCCCTTCTTGCCTTTACTTGCTGCTTCTACCGCAGCAAAGAGTTCCATATCAAGAGCTAGTTCAGCATTCACGGCTTTAGCATGATCACTCTCCATACCTTCAGTGATGTCGTTAATAGCCTTGGAAATACTTATTGGAGTAATGCCATGCTTTTTGTTATAAGCTAATTGAACATCTCGACGACGCTTGGTCTCGCCCATGGCACGCTCCATACTCCCAGTAATATGGTCTGCATAAAGAATGACTCGGCCATCAGAATTACGAGCAGCACGCCCTATGGTTTGAATCAGTGAAACTTCACTACGAAGAAAGCCCTCCTTGTCAGCATCTAGGATGCCTATAAGAGACACTTCAGGCATATCAAGACCTTCTCGAAGTAGGTTGACCCCAACAAGTACATCAAATACTCCTTTACGAAACTTAGTAATGATTTGAATACGATCCATGGTTTTGATATCACTGTGCATGTATTCGGATTTCACCCCTTTTTCTTTGAGGTAGGTTGCTAAATCTTCGGCCATTTTTTTTGTTAGTGTAGTAGCCAATACTCGTCCACCTTTTTTGATTTCACTTACAGATTCATCAATAAAATCTTGCACCTGCCCTAGGTACGAACCATCTTCAAGAATTGGTCTAACTACTACTTCTGGGTCAACGAGGCCTGTTGGACGAATGATTTGCTGTACTACTTGGTCAGAATGTTCTGCTTCATATTTACCAGGTGTCGCAGACACATATATAGCCTGATCAATGCGTTTTTCAAACTCTTCAAACTTAAGAGGTCTATTGTCTTTGGCTGAAGGAAGCCTGAAACCAAATTCTACAAGTGTACTTTTGCGTGAAGCATCCCCTGCATACATGGCAGAGAGTTGCGGCACTGTCACATGTGATTCATCTATAAATAGTAAAAACTCGGGCTTACCATTTTTATCATGCGAGAAGTATGAAAGAAGTGTCTCTGGTGGCTCACCGGCTTTCTTACCAGAGAGTAAACGAGAATAGTTCTCTATTCCTGAGCAATAACCCATTTCACGAATCATGGCCATATCATAGGTCGTACGGCGTTTGATTCTCTCTGCTTCTAGGAGCTTCCCTTCTTTTTCAAAATAAGCGAGCTGTTCTTTGAGCTCATTGCCTATATCTTTAACAGCTTTGTCTTTGGCTTCTGGTGCCGTTATAAAATGCTTGGCAGGAAATACAAAAACATGGTCCTCTTCTTGCAAGATACGAGACGAAACTGGGTCAACTTTCAATATTTCTTCAACCTTGTTTCCTGAGAATAAAATTCGATACTGAATAGTTTCTGAGACTGGCATAACTTCTACAGTATTTCCAAGAGCGCGAAATTGCGCTGGAGAAAGGTCAGCATTAGTCCTTTCATAATGAATACCGATAAGTCTCTTCATAGCTTCAGTACGAGAAAGCGTCATACCTTTTTCGATTTTAAAATTTACTCGTTCATATTCAACAGGAGAGCCCAAACCATAAATACATGAGACTGAGGCCACGATAATTACATCTTTACGAGTGAGTAGTGACTGGGTAGTAGCATGGCGCAGACGGTCAATTTCTTTGTTGATCTGAGCATCTTTTTCTATATATGTATCCGTTGTCGGTAGATAGGCTTCCGGTTGATAGTAGTCGTAATAGGAAACGAAATAGTGGACGGCATTGTTGGGGAAAAAGGACTTAAACTCACTGGCGAGCTGCGCAGCTAGGGTTTTGTTATGGGCAATAACCAGTATCGGTTTTTGTACTTCGGCAATAATGTTGGCCATAGTGAAGGTCTTGCCTGTCCCAGTAGCACCAAGCAAGGTTTGCTTCTTATAACCATTTTTAATGCCTGAAATTAGGCTCTTGATAGCCTCTGGTTGGTCCCCTGCGGGCTTAAAAGTGCTAACAAGTTCAAATCGTTGCATAAGGGTCAGTATATAGGAAAATGAAGTTCTTCGAAAATATATCTAAGAACTTAGGCTCTCGATATCATAGGCTGATTCTGTGTCATATGCCTTAACAATAATTTTGTAGCTAAAAATGGACGCAACGGTTGTGAAAATAAGGAAGTACACAAGGGTTTTTCGTAATGTCATACAAGTAATAGTATACACCACTTCGCCTATGAGGCTACGCGGTGCAAGCTAAAGCTTGTAATACCTGGCACAAAAATCCTTTTTATACTGTGCAAAAGTGCCATCAAGGATAGTCTCTCTCATTTTCTCAACTAATCGCAAGATAAAATGAAGATTGTGGATAGATGCTAATGTTGCGGCGGTCATTTCATCAGCCCTAAACAAATGCGATAAATAAGCCCTACTGTGATGAGCGCAAGTATAGCAAGCACAATCTTTTTCAATAGTATTAAAGTCCTTAGTAAACTCGGCATTTCTGATATTTAATCTACCGTCTTTGGTATACAAAGTTCCATGCCTACCCATGCGAGTTGGAGCGATACAATCAAACAAGTCACAGCCAGCCTCAACAGCGTCAAATAAGTCCCTTGGTTCGCCAATACCGAGAAGATGTCTAGGTTTGTCCTCTGGAAGCAATTTATTGACCCAAGATACAGCAGTGGCAATATCATCTTTGGTAAACGAGCCACCAATACCAAATCCATCGAAGTCTAGTGAACCAATAGTACGGGCAGCTTCTTCGCGCAGATGTTGATGTCGTCCGCCTTGCACTACACCAAATAACGCCTGCTTATTTTCTTTATCGAGTTCATTATGACGCTCAAGACAACGTTTCGCCCACTCGTAAGTTCTAGCAAGAGATTTCTTTTGATACTCGTATGGCGCTGTTGGACTAGTGCATTCATCAAAAGCAAAAATCATGTCAGCCCCCAATTTCCACTGCGCTTCCATTGAACTCTCTGGAGTGAAGTGGTGTAGAGAACCATCTATGTGGGATTTGAAAGTCACACCTTCATCAGTAACATTAGCAAGCTGGCCAATAGTTGGTGAAATATCTTCTACCGGCGCGTCAGCAGAAGCAACCTTAGATACTGCCGAGCCAAAAGCTGCCCCGAGTGAGAATGCTTGGAAACCACCACTATCCGTCATTGTCGGCCCATGCCAGTCCATAAAAGGCCCAAATCCTCCAGCTTTCTCGACAATGTCAGCTCCAGGCTGTAGATATAAATGATAAGTATTGGCAAGTACCACCTGTGCTCCTAGGCTTCGTATTTGTTCAGCAGTGAGCGCCTTAACAGTCGCCTTCGTCCCAACCACCACAAAAGCAGGTGTCTCTATAACACCGTTTTTGGTTTCAATAGTCCCCGCCCTTGCAAGCGTACCTTCTAACTTTTTCTCGATAGTGAATTTCATAAAATGCTTGACGTGTTATCTAATCAGCCGATAGATGGAAATGCTTTTTCACAACCAAAGGTATATTATTAATATTTGTTTGCATTTTTATCATCTTTAATATGTCCGCTTCAGAATTAATTGATTGTATATCATTAATCATTCTTAATATATCTTCTCTTAGGTATATACCATTTGATTCTTTACAGCGCTTATAAATGTGCAAAAATAAGTCTTCTGTAGGAAGTGCGTTTATGTTATACCCATAATTTATATAATACATATTAGAAAAGTTAGGTTTCTGGAGATTTATTTTTTTAGTGATCTCAGGTCCTTCTTTTATATAATTATTGCCCTTTCTCTTAAAATTAAGTGGGATAATAATACTTTCTAAAATTTCTATAATACTATCTTTTGTAGTAAAGGTTTCCATATATTTTTTATTTCACCACCACCCACTTAAGTGTCTGCAAGTTCACTGGTATTTTGGCCAAGAGTCTCTGGAATGGATCACGGGCGTCGGTGATGATTTTTTCAATTGTGGCCAAAGGGTGAACACTGAGGGATTGTTGTGAGATAACTCCTCCTTGTTCAAAAACTATATCTCTAGGCATGCGTACTTCGTACTCTCCAGCCCCGCGACCAATGAGTGTCACCGATAAATCGCTTCCTGTGACTGTCCCACTAGTTTGCCTGTTTGAGGCACTGTACAAGAGCACTGTAGAACTATGCTCCAATACTTCAGAAATGGTCCCTAAAGCAACAGAACCAAATGCGTATACTCCTTGACCAACAGCAACATTCTCATCACTACCAATATCAATAACTAAGGTGTCATAAATAGATCTGTTTGGTGGGACAACAACACGAGCAAGCGTGCCCTTGATAGCACCTTCTCTTTCTAATTCTGCTTTAATCGATTCGTTTTCTTTTTCAAGTGTAGAGAGTGAAACTAAAGAAGCATTCTTTGCATCGAGTTCACTCTGTAATGCGATTACCTTTTTTAAAAGTGATTGTTTTGAATATGTACTTAGAGATATTGCGTCACCATAAATTGGCACAACGGTAGCGCGATACTTACGAACCCATGATACTAATAACCATAGTATAAAAATACAAACAAATACCAAAAGGATGAGGCGCCAATTTTTAAATGATGATTTACGAGACTGTGACATGGTCTTCAATAGAGAGTAGTATGCTCTTATACTCCTCAAAAGATTCTAATATTATTCCAGTACCCCGAACGACTGCTGAAAGTGGATCTTCAGCTATATATACTGGTAGCTTTAATTCCTGTTGCAAAAGACTTGGTAAACCTTTGAGTAGTGCCCCACCACCTGTGAGGACAACACCACTTTGTAAGATATCTGCCACCATTTCAGGCGGAGCAGTTTCCAAAACTTCGCGTATACTCGCTACCAAGAGCGACACTGGGTACTGCAAAGCCTCTCGAATATCTCCATCAGTCACTACAAGCGCTCTAGGCAAGCCAGTAATGAGGTCTCGACCACGAACCTCAAGCTCAGCATAGTCACCTTCAACGGCACCACCAATAGTTATTTTAACTTGCTCAGCTGTTTGCTCACCAATGAGGAGTTTGAATTCATCACGCAAGTAATCAATCACACGAGCATTAAAATGATCCCCGGCAACACGAAGGTTCAATGACCGAACAATCCCGCCAAGAGCAATGAGGGCAATATCACTGGTGCCTCCACCAATATCTACTACTAGAGTGGCAATTGAAGAAAGTACGGGAAGTCTGACCCCAATAGCAGCGGCCATAGCTTCTTCAACCAAATACACTTCCCTTGCTCCAGCATTAATAGCAGCGTCATAAACAGCACGCATCTCGACATTGGTAATACCGCTCGGTACGCCAATGACAACGCGTGGTCGAAAAAACTTCTTACTCATTTTCTCAGTCTTTCGGATAAAGTAAGCTAGCATCTCTTCAGTAATTTCAAAGTCAGAAACAACCCCTTCAACCAGAGGCCTGACGATACTTATATGGGTGGGAGTCTTGCCCCACATTTTTTTGGCCTCCTTGCCAATAGCCACTATCTGCCCAGTCTTTTGATTCAGCGCCACAATAGACGGTTCGTTGATAACTGTCCCTGATCCGCGCAAATAGACCAAGGTATTGGCCGTACCCAAATCAATCCCGATATCATTTGAAAATCGACTATAGAGCTTTTTTAACATGTGTGACTACTTTGTTAAGTGGAACAATAATACTCTCTGATTCTGTTCGTCCTTTTATTTCTGCTCCACCATTTTCAAGAGATCGTTTTGAGACGACTATACGCCATGGCATACCAAGTAAATCAGCATCAGCAAATTTCTCACCAGCCATTACACCCGCACGGTCATCAAACAAAACTTCAATGCCTTGGTCTGTTAATTCTTTATATAGAGATTCGGCTTCTTCCATATCTTCTCCAAGGGCCACGAGATGTATAGCAAATGGGGCAATAGAGGTTGGCCAGACTATACCTTTGTCATCAGAGAGAACTTCCACAACTGATCCCATGAGTCTTGTAATACCAATACCATAAGAGCCCATAAAGACTGGAATGTCTTCACCTTTTTCATTTTTATAAGTAAGACCAAAAGGTTCTGAGAATTTAAATCCTAATGAGAAAATGTTGCCTACCTCTATCGCCCTTTTTTCTACAAGGTTTTCCCTCTTTAAACCAAGTTCTGCAATTACTTCGTCAGTAAGCACCTCTTTATTGACTGCTAGACGCTTCCCTTCATCAACATAAATAGTATCCTCCCCTGTGTCTGAAAGTGTTTGGAATTCGTGAGAAAACTTTGAAAAAGTCCCACCAGAAGCAACTGTTAGATATGTATCTCTTCCAAGTCCTGCACGGTTAAAAACATTTGTATAAGCCTGCTTCGCCTTTTCATAAAATGCATCGTGCTCTACCTGGTCTTTTGAAAATGAATACAAAGCTTTCCAATAAAACTCCCGCCCACGCATAATCCCGCTCTTGCTTCGTGCTTCGTTGCGAAAAATGGTTTTGAAATCGTATGGGTAAATGGGAAGGTCTTTGTACGAACTTACAAAATCTTTGACAATATTTGAATACGCTTCTTCGTTAGTAAAAGAAAGTCCAACCTCAGTACCATTTTTTAGGGTTGTCTTGAACCAAGTGTCTACCACTTCATCGCTCCACCTGCCTGTCTGCTCCCACACTTCTTTCGCCTGTAATGCTGAAGTTTTCATCTGAACCCCACCAATAGCGTCCATTTCTTCTTTTACGATCTTTATAATTTTCTCGAGCACTCGGTAGCCAAGCGGAAGAATGCTGTAAACCCCTGCCATTTCCTTGAAAATATAACCCCCGCGAATAAGGAGCTGGGCGTTCTTGGCAACCTCGTCTGTTGGGTTCTCTCGTTTGGTACGGGTAAAAAGCTGGCTCTGTCTCATAGCACCTACATAATCGCATATTTTGAGCAATAAAAAAAGCCTTTCTCCGAAAAGAAAGGCTTATAAAAGTTCTTGTACTTTCACTAGGGTTACCTAGACACTGGCTAAACAGTAGTTCCCACCGCCTCTATTGACACTACTCATACAACAAAGGACAAAGCTGGCTAAGTAGTCGAGATTTTGCGCCACCCCTTTTTTATAGTGAAAGGCTAAGACCTGATTAGAGACAAGAAAATATCTGAGAGTCTACAACCAAGTCGGATAAACACTTTAAAAATTTAAACTAAGTTCTTTTTTTAAAGTTTACCAGATAACATTTACCTAGCACTACCTTAAAATATTTATTATGCTTTGTTTTTCTTGGTATATTAATATCCCAAACACAGTTTGAGATGTTGCCTGTTTCATTAATATAATTCCTATGTGCCCAATGATCTGAGCACCTAATAACATACTCCCCAAAAGAATCTTTACCATACCAATATTCGGATGATATTTTTTCTTTAAAGTGGAAGTTGGTTATTGAGACAAAGTCTGGTTTTCTTTTAGGCCTTTTACAGGCCTTGAAAACCGCAAATGTTCCGTGGTGGAAATTTTCGAAGGTAATCTGGCTCATAAAATAGCTTTTTGTTGTTGATTAAAGGAGCTTTTTTTTCATTATAGCACAATTACACTATAAAGTCAACCATCTCATCTTGCCAAAAAGCCTTATAAATGTTATCTTGTACGGACTGACCCCACTTCGCTCCCACGTCGCCTTTCAGGCTTTGCGGGACAGGTAAAGCTTCGCGGGGCGCAGAATTATTCAGTAATTAAGGGAAAGTCTTTGTACTTCCCTGCTACAGATTGTAACAATATGAAAAAAGAACTCTCATTACAGCCCCTAATGGACGCTGGTGTCCACTTGGGATACTCTCGTACTCGTCGTCACCCAACCGTGACTCCATTTCTTTATGGAAGCAAGGGAGGGGTGGATATTATAGATTTAGAAAAAACAGCACCAATGATGGAAAATGCTGCTAATTTCCTATCTGAACTCGGTGCTGCTGGCAAGGTTGTGCTCTTCGTCGGTGTGAAGCCAGAAGCTAGAAATATCGTGATGGAAGTAGCGC
>JBBUBB010000027.1:0-3713 GCA_038058445.1 Patescibacteria group bacterium | reverse complement strand
ACTAGATTACATTGAAAAACCCTGTATACATTCCCATACTGCAGGTATAGGTAAGCGTGCCGACTTTGGTTGGGGTAAATTCGATAATTTCCCTGCCGTCTGAAGGAAGAACTTTAAAGATATTAAATTCCGGTATCGCAAAGGCTTTGGCACAGCTTCTTACATTGTTCGATATTAAGGTAAGCCTTACCGGAACATTAACCTTTAGCGTATTGGTGTTTGATTTATAGCCATTACTATAGACATTGATAGTTACTTCCTGAACTCCGTTATTTATCTTGGCTGATGTATTGGCTGTTCCCGCTCCTTCTTCTCCAACAAAAACTTTCCAGTAGTTTTGGATGGTGTGGACAGACCCTCTTAAGATTTGACCACTGTTAATAGCCAAGATTCCCATAACGGTAATAAAGACAGCGGCAATAACCGAGAACATTTTATTTTTAAGAAGATTGACGGCGGCCAGACCGATTAAAAAGAATACGGGTGAAGTTCCCAAGACAAAGAAAAACATAATTCCGGCCGCCCAGAGAGGATTGCCCGTTCCCATTGCCAATACCATCATCACCTGAGTTATGCCGCAGGGGATGAGAACTGTTAAAAATCCCAAGATAGCCGGAGTAAAGAATGATTTTGCTTCGGAACTTTTCCTGATAAGTCTCAAGAAAGCTTTGGGGGGTTGAATTACCAAATATCTGAAGATCGGGTGAATATCAAGAAGTCTGGCGGCAGTTGCCAACATATAAACCCCTACCAATAATTGTAAAGTTCCCTGAAACCTTGGAGAAATGTCTATCTCGGAACCCAAAAATCCTAAGACAAATCCCAACAGGAAGTAGGCGACAAGTTTAGCCAATAGAAACATCAAAATACTTTTTTCCTTGACATACTTTTTGTCTCCGGCGCCTTCGGAAGCTAAAGCGGAAGTCAAAAGTCCTCCCTGAACCGCAAAACAGGACAGTCCTCCTGTAGTGAGTCCTGTTATGAAAGCCAGCCAAAAGTTTCCCATACTTGACATTAAGCATATTAGATACTTATACTGTTGTCAATCCCCCCTGGGGGGATACTGAGATGAATAAAAGAATATTACACAGATACCAGATTGCCAGGGGACATTTGGAAAAGGTGATTTCCATGATTGAGGGAGGTTCTTACTGTATTGATGTTGTTCATCAGTCTTTGGCAATCCAGGCGGCATTAAAAAAAGCTGACAATGAAGTACTTCGAAACCATCTTGAAACTTGTGTTTCTGATGCCATAAAAAGGGGAGACAGCAAAAAAGCAATAGATGAAGTTGTCGGAGTACTTAAAAAAAGATAAGTAAAACTTGTGGATTACCAAAAGCAAAGCTTGAAACTTATAAAATTATGACTAAAATTTCCTTTCCGATTTTAGGAATGCACTGTGCCTCTTGTGCAAAACTCATTGAAAGAAAGCTTGCCAAAACCGAAGGGGTGATGTCCGCATCTGTTAATTACGGAAGCGAACAGGCAGTTGTTAATGTGCGGGAAGGTTTTAAAAAGGAGAGCCTTTTAAAAGCAGTAAGGCAAGCAGGATATAAGGCAGTAATTTCCGACACCAAGTCTCAGGATGAAGTCAAAGAGGAAGAAAAGAAAAAGGAACTGAGGGATCTTAAATTAAAAATAATAGTTTCTTCCATATTATCTGTTCTGATTTTTGTCGGTTCTTTTCCTGAATGGTTTGGCAGTATTCCCTTAATAACCAATTTGTTTTTTGTTCTTCTCCTGACTTCCGTTGTGCAGTTTTGGGCGGGCCGCGGTTTTTATCAGGCTGCCTGGTCGGGATTCAAGAATAAAACGGCAAGTATGGATACATTGATTGTGATGGGAACTTCCGCGGCCTACGTTTATTCCGTTCTCTCTATATTGGGGATAACAACAGGTACTTATTTTGATACTGCGGCGGTTATTATTACCCTTATTCTTTTAGGGAGATTTTTGGAAGCCAAAGCCAAAGCCCACACGTCAGACGCAATAAAGAAACTTTTAGGTCTTCAGGTCAAAACCGCCCGCTTAGTATTTAATGATAAAGAGTCGGATATTCCTATCTCTGATGTCAAAGTAGGGGATTTAATTAGAGTCAGGCCCGGAGAAAAGATTCCCACCGATGGAGTGATTGTCGAGGGAGAATCTGCGGTTGATGAATCGATGATCACCGGAGAAAGCATTCCTACAGAGAAGGTTGAGGGGGACACAGTGATTGGAGCAACGCTTAATAAAACCGGTAGTTTTATTTTTAGGGTTGCCAAAGTAGGGCAGGATACAATGCTTTCCCAGATTGTAAAAATGGTTGGGGAAGCCCAGGGGTCGCGTGCTCCTATTCAGCGTTTAGCGGATGTAGTTTCTTCCTACTTCGTTCCAGCCGTTTTGGTTATTGCGGTTCTTACATTTGCCGTCTGGATTCTTTTGGGATTTCCCCAAAAAGCTTTCATTGATATGGTTGCTGTTTTAATTATTGCCTGCCCTTGTGCCATGGGACTTGCTACCCCCACCGCAATTATGGTGGGAACAGGGAAAGGTTCGGAAAAGGGAATACTAATTAAGGATGCGGAAAGTCTTGAAACTGCGCATAAAATTAAAACGATTATCTTTGATAAGACCGGGACTCTGACCAAAGGAGAGCCTGTCGTAACCGACTATTCGGACAGAAGAACCCTTCAAATAGCCGCTAGTCTTGAACAGGGGTCTGAACATCCACTGGCTGCTGCAATACTTGAAAAATCAGAAAACCTTAAGTTAAAACTGGATAAAGTAACGACTTTTAAGGCAAAAACAGGAATGGGAATAGAAGGGAAAATTAATGGCAGGAAATACTTCTTCGGGAAAAACAGTAAAGAGGATAAAGAGATTATAAAACTTGAAGAGGAAGGTAAAACCGTTATGTCTTTATTTTCCAAAGGAAAACTTTTGGGAGTTGTTGCTGTTAGCGATACTTTAAAGGAAAACGTTAAGGAAGTTGTCAGAAGCTTGGAAAAAAGAGGAATAACCGTTTGGATGATTACGGGAGATAACGAAAGGGCAGCAAGGGGAGTCGCCAAAGAAGCAGGGATTAAACATATTTTGGCTAAGGTACTACCCCATCAAAAAGCAGACAAAGTAAGAGAACTTAAGGAGAAAGGGGTTAAGGTTGCCTTTGTGGGAGATGGTATAAACGACGCTCCTGCCTTAGCGGCAAGCGATGTCGGAATTGCGGTCGGATCAGGAACGGATGTTGCAATTGAATCATCTGGAATAACGATTTTGGGAAAGGACATTAAAGGGGTTTTAACGGCAATTGATTTAAGCAGGCAGACTATAAAAGTTATTAAGCAAAACCTTTTCTGGGCTTTTGGTTATAACGTAATTTTAATTCCCGCTGCAGCCTTAGGCTATTTAAACCCAATGATTGCAGCCTTTGCCATGGCCGCAAGTTCTATCTCCGTAGTCTTAAACTCCTTGCGTTTAACCAGGATCAAGATTTAAAATATATAAGGAAGGAAGGTGATAATAAATGGCGGATAAAGAGGAAAAGAAAAAGTGTAAGTGCGGGAAAGATTGTACCTGTGAGTGCGGTTGCTGCGATGAGTGTTGCAAGTGTGAGTAATTTGCGGTAGTTTACTGAATTGTTTTGGTGTATATTCACCTTTAATGAAGAAAGTGAGACATTTTATTTCAATAAACGATTTAACAACCTCTGAAATTAAGAGGATTTTTGAT
>JBBUBB010000026.1:0-3732 GCA_038058445.1 Patescibacteria group bacterium | reverse complement strand
CCCGTGAATAAGGGGTTTTTATTATGCTTGACAATTTGTCAAATTCATGATACAATACTAGTGTTCTTTTCAATTCAAATCACTTAAACCAAATAAAATGAGAAAAATTCTTGTTTTGGCGATATTGTTCGCCTTAGTATTTACAGCTTGCGAATCAAAGTCAGGTCGTCGGGTAAAGAAAACTCAAACAGAATTACCAAAAGTAAAACCTGACAGCGTGGCAACATATGATCCGTATCATCCGGATTTCACAACTGATACCACAACGGAATTCGGTTTGTCAGAACTGAAAACAACACCTGGTGCGGGAGGTAGCCCCAGTGATTGTCCTGATGGCACAGCAACTGCAGAGTTTGTATTGTCTTTCCGCCTGGCCCATACTTTCAACTTGGACAACAGTAACAGCTCAGGCAGTGTTACGGTTTCTGGCGACGATTGTTCTAACAAAAAAGCAGGCCCGGTGAAGGAGAATTATGCGCTTTTACAAAAGTGCAAAGGTAAAGACCTTATAGTGACTTATAAAAAAGATCCTAAGGATAATTCTTACAGTATTTATTTGGTGGCCATTAAAGAAAAATGGATAACCGGGGAAAAAGATGGGCCTTCAAAAGTCATTCCGGAAGTAGTAGTTTGGACTAATTAAGGACGGTGTGTGGTTGAGATTTCGTGAGGCCTCTCTTGTAGAGGCTTTTTTGTTTTTAGGTTATCCCCTTTTGCTAAATTATTTTCTTCTTGTATACTAAATACAAAGCTCCTTCAAACTCGTCAGGAGTTTATAAAATTTAATAAGGTTTCTTGTTTCGGTATTCGTACCGTCAATCGCGATCATTCGCAACGCCGCACTACTTCGGTAGTTGGTATCACAAAAGTTGAACTTCTGTACTATTACGATGTTCTTTAAACAATTTGCTTCTAAACAACGCAAAACAGCTCTCAACTTATAGACCTTCTTATTTTTAAAAGGTCACAACTTATTAGGCCATCCGCTCGGGTGGCCTTTCTCTTTGTGTTAACATAATGATATGCGAATTATTTCTTGGAACACCAACGGTCTGCGAGCCACCCACAAACAAGGCTACTTTGAGCCACTTTTTGATAAATACAAGCCAGATGTTGTGTGTTTACAAGAAACTAAGAGTGAAATAGATCAGCTACCTACTGAATTAGCCCAATTCCGCGATTATCACCTGTCACTATCTCATTCTAGGGGCAAAAAGGGTTATAGTGGCGTGGCTATTTATTCCAAAGTGGAACCTATTTCTGTGAGGCTAGGCTTCGGTGAGAAACGATTTGACGATGAGGGGCGCACGATAGTGGCCGAGTATGGTCCGCCAGCTGGCGGATTCTACTTGATCACCTGCTACTTCCCCAACGGTGGTGGAGGTCCAGAGCGTCTCAAGTACAAACTCGAATTTTATGACGCATTCCTTCTCTTTATCGAAAAACTCAAAAAGAAAAAGCCGGTTATTTTTTGTGGTGATGTAAATACTGCCCATACTGAGATAGATCTCGCTCGACCAAAAGAAAATGTCGACAATACAGGGTTTTTGCCTGTTGAGAGAGCTTGGATGGATAAGCTTGTTAAAAAAGGTTGGGTGGATGTTTATCGCGCTCTTAACCCTGAACAAAAAGATGTCTACACATATTGGGATCAGAAGACTCGCTCTCGTGACAGGAATGTTGGCTGGCGTATTGATTACTTTTTCTGTTCTCCAGAGCTATTTCCTCATATAAAAAAGTTTGAAACGCTTACGAGCTACTTAGGTAGCGACCACTGCCCTATTTCTATAGATCTTGATCTAAACTAGTTTTGTGCTAATATCGAAACAAAACTAATTGTTTATGAAAAATTATTTTATAGCCGCCGCCTTTGTACTCTTGTCTGGGGCAATTACCTACCTAGGTTTCACTTATTTGCAAAATAATGTGGATCTAAAGAACATAGCCCGAATTATTTTTTGGGTATGCGTAGTATTTGCTGCCGGTATTGTAATAACAGGCTTCTTTTATCGTAAAAAAAAGAAGCGAATCTGGACAAGAACCCTAACTACCGGTTCCAGAGCTTAAGCTTTCTCAGGCACTAAATGCCCCTCCCTGTTGAGACGCAAGTCGCGGGGAGGTTTTTTTATTTCACTCCACCACTACGCTTCGCTTCGCGGCGCACGGCATGCTTAGCGTGCACTTTTGCGACCTCTTCTTCTTCGAGTTCGTCTTTCTTTTCTTTACCTCTCTCGCCTAGAGCCTTAAGCGCTCCATCAGGTAACCCATTTAGGGTGTTTGTAAGTTCTGTCAGGTGTTCGACAGTATTTTTTGATGGGTCATCAAGTACTTCTTCAAGAAGGGCATGAAGCATCCAGCCCATACGGGGGCCGGGTTTGATGCCAAGCTCTTTGATCATAAATTCTCCATCTATTTTAAGTGCCCCAACAGATATCGGATCACGAAGAGCTTCATCGATCATGGCATGGTATTTTCGTAAACGGTAAGGAGCCTCGGCTTTTTTCATACCGACTCTATCAGATTCGCGTACCTGCATGAGAAGCCAGATGTGCTCAGGCTTCACTTTAGCAATTACACGACGAACAGCTGAGAGTGTGATTTGTTCAGTATCGGAGAAAAACATGTGGTTTCTGACCATAGAAACAACCAGATCCAATGTTTCACGTGGAACTTTTAGGCGCTCTAGTATCTTTTTGGTCATCCTAGCCCCCACCACTTCGTGGCCAAAGAAGGTGTATTTATCTTTCTGAGTGTCATATCTGCGAGTAGCTGGTTTACCAATATCATGAAATAAAGCCGAAAGACGGATTTCTAGTGGAAAGTCCTTATCAGCGGCGTGTTGCAAAGCATGTAACAGGTGGTTAAAAACATCGTAAATATGAGCGCCCTTTTGTTCACAACCAATTCCCTCTTCAAGCTCAGGAATAATGTGCTTAAGAAGGCCAGTTCTTTGTAGTAACGAAATACCAAAAGCTGGCTGATCAGAGGCGATAATTTTCAGAAATTCATCCCGTACTCTCTCGGCCGAGATACCCTTTATTGTCTCGGCTTTAGCAGTCAAGGCCGACAGCGTTTCACTTTCGATAGCAAAACCAAGCACTGTGGAAAACCTAATGGCTCTCATAATGCGTAGGGCATCTTCAGAGAAGCGTTTGTCTGCATAAAGGACACATCGTACCAATTTGTCCTTTATGTCCTTTATACCATCGTATGGATCGATATAGATGTCCTTTATAGGATCCCATGCTATAGCGTTCATTGTAAAGTCTCGCCTCTCCAGATCTTTGTTGATATCTGTTTCATATGAAACATGCTCTGGATGCCTATTGTCGGCGTATCCTCCTTCTGAGCGGTAGGTTGTAATCTGAACCTCCTCGGGTGTTACGTGTGAAACATCTCTGTCGGCCTCGTTTGGTGGGATATTTACTATAGTGACTGTTCCATAAGTATTCTCATAAATTGTCTTCAGATCTTTAAAGGCTTCCTGGACTTGTTCAGGTCGGGCATTGGTTGTAAGGTCCCAGTCTTTGGGTGTTTTCCCCATAAGTAGGTCTCGCACACAACCTCCCACCAGATATGCTTCAAAACCCTTATTTTGAAGGGTTTGTGTTACATGTGAAACGAAGTCAGGTATTAGGTTGGAGGTTATAGGTTTGAGAGAATTCATAGAACCTTAGTGTGCACCTACCAGGATTCGAACCCAGAATAACGGTTCCGAAGACCGTTGTGATA
>JBBUBB010000025.1:0-1242 GCA_038058445.1 Patescibacteria group bacterium | reverse complement strand
TTCTCTGTAACTAGCCGTAGCCAAATCACGAGTCATATAAACACTTGCCCCATCCCTCTTTTGAATAATCGCAACCCCTAAACTTTTGTCTTGCATATCAACAACCAAGGCTCCATCACTAACTTTACCCACCTTACTTTTCTTAACTTCAGCAGCAACGCCACTGAGCATCTTTTCATAAAAACTCTCCCCCAATGTCAATTCGAAATCAACTCCAAGGGTTTGGTACATCCTATTAAATTCTTTCATTGATAAATCAATGCAAATTTTCCAAAGCCTTTTGGCTTCAGGATCACCATTTTCCAGCATAGAGAACCATTTTCGACCATCGTTCTCAATCTCCGGAACAACAACCCTATCTAATGCGTCTTCCATTATCGTTTCCATATTAAGTCCAGCTTTAGTTATTTTTTTTCTGGTCATTATCTCTTGACTAACATCTTCGACCGCTTTTTCAAGTGCAGGGATAGAAGAAAGCCCTTTTTCTTTAACATGAGTTTTCATTACAATTCTAATTTTTTCCGATTGCTCTTTAGCAACTTCGTGGAACTTAACATAAAGATCCTGGAGAATTCCGATTGGATCATCTGAAGCTAGAAGCTCTTTCTCATTACCCCACATCTTAATAGCTGTTATTAGTTTTCCAAATTGCGTTCCCCAATCACCAATATGGTTATCTCTTACAACTTCATAGCCTTGGGATCTATAAATATTAGCTAAAGCGTCTCCAATAATCGTTGACCTTAAATGACCATAGTTCATTCTTTTAGCGATATTTGGCGAGGACATATCTATCACTACTCTCTTTCCTGCAACTATTCGTTCCTTACCATAATTATCTTCTTTCTCCAGTATTTCTGAAGTTACGCTTTCTCCAAAACGAGCCATATCTAATTTGAAATTCAAAAATGGACCCTGATCGAAGGCGCTTTCGATGTATGGAGATTCTTGATTAGAAATTCTTTTTGCCAACTCATTGGCCAGACTGACGGGAGAAACATTTAAATGCCCTGCGTATCTGTTTAGTTGTATACCATAATCAGCATCAACTCTTGAAGGAGCCTCAACAAAAACAAGTAAATCTTTGACGGCCTCGTAAGATCTTTCGGCAACTAGTTCGCCCATACTTGCTTCAAGTTGATAAATTGGGTAACTGTGCTGAATTTGATTCATTTCAACCGTCTTTCTTCCATTTTCTTTCATCTTAACCTCTTTTAATAGCAGCTGTCATGCAGTGAAGTC
>JBBUBB010000024.1:0-1267 GCA_038058445.1 Patescibacteria group bacterium | reverse complement strand
GTTTATGTATGCTGGATTTAAATACATCACAGCGCAAGGGGATCCTAAGAAAATTGTGAACCTCAAGAAGATGATTTTTAATATTCTTATAGGAATGTTACTTGTCCTATGTTCTTGGTTGATTGTCAAAGTCATTTTGACAGTCTTGGTCAAGGACGAAGACAGCGCCCTGCAATTTTTAGAATAATGATATAATTGTAATTATGAAAATCCGCCAGATATTTTTTGTCACCATCATTGTACTTTTGGTTATTTCTACTGCTGAATATGCTTTTGCACAAAGACCTGGAATGTTACCACCTATTAAAACCTCTCAAAATCCTCCTATTGATGTACCTAATGAATGTAATGATGGCAAGGACAATGGCGACGGGGATAACCTTGCAGATGCAGAAGACCCTGAATGTAAAACAGGAATTAAGTGTGAAGACGGAACAACTAAATGTGTAAAGCAAGCTACAACTACCCCCGCCCCAGCTTCAGGAGCATCAGATTTCAATCTTAAGGTCAGGATTAATAACCCACTGAAGGTGGACACTATTGAAGGAGCCATCAAGCTTTTCATGGATGCAGTTTTGCGTATTGCCATTCCGTTTATCGTTATCTTCTTCATCTGGAGCGGGCTAAGCTTTGTCCTAGCACGAGGCAATCCTGACAAAATAAAAGTAGCCAAAAACATGTTTTGGTATACTATCATCGGGACACTTCTGATCCTTGGAGCATGGACTATTACGAATGCTATTATTGGAACAGTTAATTCAGTCACTGGCTAATATATGAAAAAAATACTCTATTTTATAACCACTCTGGTTCTAGTTCTGGGAATAACAGTTGTTACCAACGCGCAGGGTACACCCCAGAGTCAGTGCGCGTTTATCAATAATAGTTCAGATTATTCCAGATGTTGTACAGCCGCACTAACTTTTAATAATCCTCAGTTGTCACAGCGTTGTGATAACTATATAAATACACAAACACCAGGTACCATAGGTAGTGGTACTCCTCCAAATACAAACCCAACCAACGGCGGGGTTGGTGGCACTCCAGGGACAATAGCGCCAACTCCTCAAGCTAGCTCCCAAGCTCTTGCTTCATGTAACCTTATTTCTTTTGACTCATTGCTCGATATTTTGATTTGGCTCAAATGTGTCATTGGGGCCGCCATTATTCCACTTATCTTTACTATCGCCTTCCTACTCTTCCTCTGGGGAATGGTGCAGTATATCCGTAATGCTGATAATGAGAAAAAGCGTGAGGAAAGCAAGAA
>JBBUBB010000023.1:9679-15117 GCA_038058445.1 Patescibacteria group bacterium | reverse complement strand
TCTCATATGCCAACGCCTTGGTCAAGTACAAAGACCGTAGAATTCAATTCGATGACACTTGCCGAGCATTTCCTAGTACGGTTACATATAAAGACAATACTGGAATAATGCTAGACAATCGTTCAGCTCAGACTCGAATAATTAAGGTTGGATCAACTTATACTGTCAAGCCGTACGGCTTCAAGATAATTGTTCTCCCTGATATTTATTTGAAGAGTAAGACTCTCCTTGTTGATTGTGGAGCCGCTCAAAATGTCGCAACAATTTTGATTCAAGAATAACAACATATTTTATCTAGAAAAAAGGAGCTTCGGCTCTTTTTTACTGGTTCAGGATGATACAATAGTTTTATGATTAATGGAAAAATCTCTAACGGTTTGGTGCACAAAGTACCAGCGGATTTACGAAAGGCCCTTACTTCTGACCCAAAGGCTTTAGCAGTATGGGAGAGTCTTACTCCACTCGCACGCAATGAATGGATCTGCTGGGTCATCTCTCCAAAAAAAGCAGAGACTAGGAATATTAGAATCAAGAAAGCTATATCAAAAATGAATGGAGGTATGCGCCGCCCGTGTTGCTGGGCAGGGTGTTCTCATCGCTTCAAATAAAAAACCCCAGTTAAGTAGGGGTCTTGAATTAGTTCTAAATTTTTTACCAAGGTATTGAAGTTTTCACACCCGTTTCGCTTATTTTAATTCCGAAACCAATCGGCCGCAACAAAGACATCTGCTCATTTTCCTTAATTCCGTTTCTGAAGTACGTTTCATTAGTGCCAGCAAGATATTGCTGGCTCATGACATAAATGTTTTCATCTTCATCATAAAATACTGTTCCAGATTCACCAGATACACTAGGCTTCCTTACTATAAGACCAGCATATATAAAGCTTGGTTCGTTAACCAGGTACCCAATGTGAGCATATTCAGCACCACAGAGTGAGAATATTTTTTGTCCACCGACTTGTTTAAACATCATTTCCATTGTCCAGCCACTTTTTTGGCTACCATCATTTTTAAACAATGAAAACCCTTCGAAGCGATTTTTTGTTGGTGACAATTTCATGATGACACCATCGTCTTTATTAAAGATGGTCTCCGCAACATACAATGTGTCTTTGCCCGTGATGGTACTATAATAGCCAACTCTTCCTTTAGGGAATATATGGCTTGCGGTGAGGAGGTACCAGTTTCCATCTTTTTCCTTGTACACACCACCAGTCCCGGTTTCAAAATTATCAAAATAAATCACCGCATTGTGCACCTCGTTGTTTCTTAGCACTTTGACGCACCCACCCTGTTTTGGTTTAGGTGTGGAAGAAATGATTGCCGTAGTATCAGCGGTGTAATTCTGTGTTGCAGAATCAGGCCGTTTTTCTTTACTATTGTTGCAAGCGAACATAAATAACATAACGTTGAGATAATACATGTACTTTTTCATTGTGCTTATTTTTTGTTTCCCTCACCTTACAACCTCGCCTTGACTTTGTCAAAGGGTGAAGGTATTGTTATATAAAACAATTAGCCATGGCAAGTACTGATGTAGCTGTAAAATCAAAACAACGCTTAATTGCGATAGATAAGGCATATCTAAATATAGATTTCAGAAACAAAACAGTATTTCTTGATGAGAGAGGAAGAGATATCACATATAACATTCTGTCGTATCAAGAAGGGGAGAGAATAATTGAGGATGCAATAAATGAGGAGTTGCCTTGAATTAATTAAAGCCAAACCGCAAGGGGGGGCTTTTTGTTTTTCAAGGGCTTGAGATGATATTCGAAAGAAGGTAATGGATACTTAAATTATTTTGCACAGGCAGGGACAAAAATAGTATTACCATTTAGCAATTTGAACGAGCTTGCGATTTTTGATAACTGACTAGTTAACTCAGGAGTGAGCGCCACGCCTTGCTGACTGTTTACAATAATTATTTCTCCACTGCTAGTTAATATAGCTGAGTTTGAATACGCAGGATCAGACATTGTGCTCCCGCCGTATACAATTGTAGTAAGGTTACTTCCAAAAAGTTGTGTTGCCTTAAGACAATCATCAGACATAAGTGCCTTTGTTGTTTCATCATATGTAATTATTCCGATCTTTGTAGAAATACGTTGCCCCGTAAAATAAGTTTTATCTGTTGCCTTAAACGTAATGCTCCATGAAGGGTATTCTGGATTGGGTCTGTTTTCTGGATTAACGCCAACTATGTCATTAGTATTAACTGTTACTTCCTTTTTGCTTGTGTCTTCACTTACTTTCCAACTACTTGGATAATCAAAGCTAAATCCGTATTGAGTATTACTATATGTTTTTGAGTCTAAAGAAGTTGGATTTTGTTGAGAGGTAGTAGTCGTTTGGTCGCTAGGTACAACTATCGGAGAAACAACCTCTTTTGGTTTAAAAGCTATATACGCCAACAAAGCCACGATGAGTACTAGCAGTATTACGATAAGTTTTTTCATATACACAAATAGTACACTTAAATAAAGATTTGTCTATGCTCAGAATCTTGAAGGGTGTTCGAAATGCACTAGCCCTCAACAAGAGTATCAAATCCACCACAAACAAACCTCTTCATATCTACAGGCATTGTTTTGGGGTCAAAGTCTTTCATTGAAGGATCGCTCATAACTTTTTTGTTTATTCGATCTCTGTCTGCTTTTGACTTGTAGACGATGAACGAGAAGATAACAGTCTCATTGGCTTTTAATCCAGCAAGCTTTTTGAAGCCCATCCCCATACCTTTTTGTACAGCGAGGTCTTCCCCCACACATTCAAAATAACTTAGTGCTCCGTTTTTCATCCATAAATTCGCTCCCCAAGTCGCCATCTTTTTATAAGCTGCTAAGTCCTTCTTTTTAAGAGGTATCACGAACCCGTCCACATATTTTTTGCTATTTGTTTTCATAATCAAAGTTTACCATAAGCTGCTCCGAACTTGGGAATGCCTGCCCGCGTAAAGTTTGTGTATACAAAGTTTGGTGGGATGTTCGAATGAGTTTGGGGTAATAAAAAAGCCCCAGTGAAGGGGCCTTTGTGATTTAGTTAACGAATTTTAGAACTTCAGATATGATCAGCAACCTCCTTTAACTCTTCATCTGTTGGATTTGCACGGGTTCCGTCTAACATAGATTTAGAAGTTATATCATTGTAATCATGCATTGGTACGATATGTACATGAGTGTGGGGGACATCCCAACCAGCTATAATAAGGCCAACCTTTTTAGGGTTAAACTTGTCTTGGACTAAACTTGAGAGCTTCTTTACAGTTGCCATTAATGCTTGGTATGAAGCATCATCTAATTTGTGGAAGTCTGGCTCGTGCTTTTTAGGAACAACTAGAATGTGTCCTGGGTTTATTGGGTGCTTATCCAGGAAGGCAAAAGTTGAATCATCCTCATAGATCTTATTTGTTGGGATTTCTCCTTGAGATATTTTACAGAAAATACAATCATTCATATTGATTAAGTATACCAGGTTCTAACTTCTGATAAGTTACTAAAATAACCATTGAAATATATGGCTTAAAAAATTGTTGCTCCGAACTTGGGACGATGTTCGAATAAGCTTAAATCTTGTATAATGCCCAAATATGTATGAAATGAACAGATTTCAAAGAGACCCAGACCATAAAGACAGTACTGGGGGTACTGAGGAGCAAGGAGAGAGGCGCGAGCTCGCAGTAGTGCCAATATTTCGTTCGAATGACCTTTATGCGAAGTTATTCCCTGAAATAACACCTGTTTTTGAAAAAGGCGAAGAGCCTACCGCAAAGAAGGTATTTGAAGCCATAAAACAATTTCCAGGAAAAGAAGTAGTTTTGGATGATACCTGTTATAAGATCATAAAAAGTAAGAGCAAGGTAAGTCTCGAGGATTTTCCAATTGAACTAGAGATTAAAGAAGTTCCTAATATGAGGGGAGAAGTTGATTTAAAGGTAGTGGGGCAACTCTTTAAAGAAAAGTTCGATATTTCTCTACCTACAGATATCCACCAAACAATTGATCGGAAAATCGCAAAAGAAATGAATAGCAATTTCTCTATCGAACAGGTTAAGGGATTATTTGAGATTGCAAAACAAAAAAATCCTAATATCAAGCAAGTGTATATTCTATCAGACAATATAACTGATCATGTTGTTCCATTTCCCAAAGAAGAAGTAATAGATTTACTAAAAGAGCAAGTACAAGCTGAGCTCCATGTTGAACCGACTATTATCCCAACAATTACCTTGGAGGAAATTAAGGAAGGAGATTTGATTATTGCTGATAGACATAATCATGCAATAGCTTTTAGTGATAATAAAATTAATGAACTACTCCCAAGACAGGTTTCAATACTTCCGCTTGAGTCAGAGTTGTTTAATAATCAACAATTTTTGAATGAGGAAATACAGGGCGACATACTTGTAAAATCTCTCAGGAAAGTTTTTGAGAAGTCAGACGAATAACATCTTGGCTCCGAACTTGGGATGATGTTCGAATGAGTTTGAGGTAATAAAAAAGAACCATAATGGTACTTTTTATCTTTATATATTTTGTGGACTATGCGTTTTCGAATCTCGCTTTATTTTCAATCATCCATTTCTGTTGGGCTTCTGGGGTAGATGTTTTCATAACATCAGCATGAGCCTCCATATAGTGAGGCATAAGATTTTGCATCCAAGCTTCAAAAGTTTCTCCCTCTGCTGTTACTTCGCACAAATCACATTTTAATATTTTCATGTTCAAATATTATCATAGGTTCGAACTCCTAGAAAGGTATCAAAAATAACCATTACTACATAAGCTTCAAAAAAGTGCTCCGAACTTGGGACGATGTTCGAATGGGTTTGACATTACATTTAAATATGGTAAAGTAGTTTCAAATTCATTAAAACTAAAGAAAATGGCAGTTGAATTTAAAAAATTTGAAGAATTCATCGGTTCTAAAGTTACACAAACAATTCAGGGATGTCAGACTTTTGTTTTTGTTTCAAAAGTGAAACACTGTAAAGATTTAGGAAATGGGAAAGTATATGTTGAACATAGTAACCCATACTCTTTGCAAACAGGAGAGTATTGTAATGACCCAAGAGAAGACTGGTTCCGTATTGATTTGAATGAAGCGACTCTTTCTGAAAACGATACTGTAATATCTTGTAATCTTGTTTCAGAATCCTTTTTGTTTGTTAAAAAGAGTTCTCCAATGTATCAATTCACCACCTCAATAGAAGGAATGGACTACTAAAATTATTTAAGACCGCAGAAATGTGCGTCTTTTTCTTTTGCTCCCCGGGTAGGATTCGAACCTACGGTCCATCGCTTAACAGGCGATTGCTTTACCACTAAGCTACCAGGGAATATATTAATTTTTTGATTGCTTTTCCTCCGCCAGCTGGCGGAAAGCTACCAGGGAATATATTAATTTTTTGATTGCTTTTCCTCCGCCAGCTGGCGG
>JBBUBB010000023.1:0-9579 GCA_038058445.1 Patescibacteria group bacterium | reverse complement strand
AAAGCTACCAGGGAATTAATTTGTTTCTTAACAAATTCTCTACCACGGAAAGACTTTAGTTGTTTTTCTCGCTTTAGAGCTTCTTGTCTTGAAGAAACCTCCTCTTTATATATTAGTATCCAAGGTCCGTCAAACTGACTTGTGTAGCCCTTGAGTACTTTTTTGTTGTGCTCATCTAATCTCTTGGCTATATCGAATGTTTGTCCAACATAAAATTTATCGTGCTTTTGATTGTATATAGCATATACAAAATAAGTCATAAATTTGTCGATTGCTTTACCTCCGCCAGCTGGCGGAAAGCTACCAGGGAATGAGTCATATACTTATAGCACAATTTCGAAAGCTCGAAAAGGTTTTTGTCTTTTAGAGACTATCAATAACACTGGCAGTTGATCTGCCTCTACCAGCTCCTCCTTTGCGAATATCAAAATTAAACCAACCCTCACCGTCCGAAGCGACCTGTGGGTCATAATCGTAGAGGTGTTCACCCCACCAATAGTCTGGGTAGAGGGTCGGTGAAATCCAAATACCATTAGCTAGTAAGGGTAGGCTATACCATATAAAAACGACTAGAAACACTGTAGCGAGGATCTTTCCCATATATTGGCATCCTATGCTAATACTGGTCTAATTACAAGAACTTCAGTTTATACAGCGTTTTTTCGAAATGCCAAGATGTAAAGTAGGTGTCTCAAAATGTTATAATCAAAGTATGAATATTTCAATCAAATCCACGAACATCGAACTCACACCAGCCCTCAAGGATTACACTGAAAAACGAATTGGCACAATTAAAAAATATATCGGAGAAAAAACTACGGCTAATGTTGAAATAGGCAAAACTTCTGAACATCACAAACATGGAGATATTTTTAAAGCGGAAGTTAATATCACCACAGCTCTTGGTAAACAATTTCGAGCCGTCTCAGAGAAACCTGACCTCTATGAAGCCATTGATGATGTCCGAAATGAAATCGTCAGAGAAGTTTCTTCAGCCAAAGGCAAGTCAGAGGCGATGTGGAAGAAGGGAGCTCGCAAATTCAAAAATATGCTTAGAGGCTTTCGTAACTAATTCTTTTACCATTTTCTGGAGTCACTTCGTCAATAATAAATTTTCCATCGGTTAAATGAGCTTTGTTTATTTTCACTCTTATTTTCTTGTCGTGTTTCTTGGTGAAGAAAAATGTTCCAGGTGAGCCATAATACGCTCGGTACTTCCTATCATTTATAACCCCGTCGTCATCTAGATCAATCTCTCCATCTTCTTTTGCAATTTTTTTACAGTGCGATGCGCCCTCTTCTGACTGTTCTTCTGGTTCTATTTTTTGGTCAAATATTTTTTTCAGCACATCTGGTAGCATGATAAGCGCCTCATTGTTAAGTTTTTCTCGCAAAGAAAGTGTTGTGTCGTTTGGAGCAATAGATATTTTCTTTTGACTTAGTATTGGCCCAGTATCTAGCTTGTAGCGCATTTGTTGGATGACGACACCTGTTATCTCGTCCCCATTTAATATTGCTGACTCGACAGGGGTCGCTCCGCGATATTTCGGTAGTAGGGAATAGTGAATATTGATAGTGCCGTATTTCGGGAGAGTAATGAGTTTTTCTGGCAAGATTTTTCCATAAGCAACAACGATGAATAAGTCCCATTCTCCGAGATTGGCAAGGAACTCATCATCCGCCAGCTGGCGGATCTCTGGCTGTAATACAGAAATATTGTGCTTTTGCCCCCAGACTTTTGGCTGTGGCGCTTGTAGTATCATCCCTCTGCCAGAGGGTCTATCAGGGTTGGTGACAATAAGAGACGGCCCAAAACCGCTCTCTGTGAGCTTTTCAAGAAAAGCGGTAGTAAATGCCGGCGTCCCAAAAAAAGCAATTTTCATATGGAGTAATAGTATCACAAGTAGAAATCTGAATATAGACACTGAATGATATACTAAAAATACTGTGAACCATATCGAAATCAAAAGATTTTTGTCTGAATTTGAAACAAAGCGCGAGAGAACTATCGTGATTGTTGACTATGGGAATGTTGAGAAATGGAAAAATAACTTAAAATGGGATGTAGGTATCAGACAGCTGGCAAATCTAGTACGATCTTTCAGTTTCGGTAATCAATTCCTAAGGAGGTTTTACTATGGAGCAGATTATGGCAAAAATGAAAAAGAAATAATTCTAGTTCCGTGGTCTAAGAGTGTACTTGATACGGCAAAATATAATCGATTTGAAGTATTGGATAAGAGGGTTAAATATATACACGACAGTACAAATATCCACGGGTTTTCAAAGAAGTGTGATTTGGATGTAGAAATGACAATTGATTTGATTAAATATAAGGATAGCTATGATACTATATTTTTATTTTCTGGCGATGGAGATTTGATGTGTGCCGTAAAATACTTGAAAGATACTTGTAATAAAGAATGTTATGTTTTTGGTGCTAGAGGTCATATAGGGAGGGAGGTGATGGATGCCAAAACGAATGGTTATGTCTTAGACATATTGTACGCCGAAGATTTTGAATATCGACTGAACGCACAGTATCAAGCTAGGTCTTAAAATCAGAACCCCCGCCATAAGGCGGGGGTTCGATCAAAATACGGCAAGTCATTCGACGACCTGTACTCTCATAATATCACGATTTGTATTACATTGTCAATACTGTGCTACACTTAAACACTTATGTCAAATTTGCACAACGTTTCTAAGGGTTTATTTTCGGATGTTCTAGATTATCGAAAATGTTTGTCTTCTTAACTCTGGTACAATAGGGCAATGAAAGCATCTACTAGTTTAGAATTAAAAACAAGTCTCATCTTGGCCCGAGAAAATCTTATAAAGAAGTTAGAAACCTTATTTGAAGGCAATGCAGTTGAAGCTCATATTTTTGGATCAGTGGCACGAGGAGATGCAGATGCCTATAGTGATGTAGACATTTGGTTTACATTCAAAGACGATGAGTTTGAGGAAATATATAAAAATCGCCTTAAGTACTACGAGCTTCTAGGAAAAATTGTTCATTTACATGAGGCCCCTCAGAATGCTCCAATAAACGGGGTCCATACAGCTTTACTAATACAGGAGGGAGAAGTTATCACAGTGGTAGATATATACCTCTGTCCGATTTCGACTAGTTACATAACAGAAGAAGGAGAAAAGTTATTTGGTATTGATGTTCCCTTAGGAACAGTAGGATTTAACCCGCAAAAGATAACAGTTGATAAAGATTATCGTATAGACTTCTTGATATGTTTTATTTTTGGCACTATAAAAAAGCTGGCAAGGCATAAACCAGAACCTCTTGATGGTGTACTTCGTCAATATGAGCATCTATATAAAGACTATGGTATCCCTGTTGAACCACTCGAGAATCAAGAACAAGACCTAGGCGCACTGGAGACTATAATTGAAAATACTCAAAAGGTTTCTAATGAAAAACAAAAAGAGGCACTTTCTTTAATTCGTCATTTTGCTACAAAAATACTTTTTTAGATTTGAGTTTCTACTCAGACTTTGTTTCTGGTGGCAGGTCTTCAATGTTGGTTGCTTTGTCGATGAAGAGAACACCATTTAGGTGGTCAGTCTCGTGTTGGAAGATTTGGGCGAGCAAACCTTTGCCACTCATGACGAATTCGTTTCCCTGCTCGTTGAGAGCCTTGACTGTGGCTGTGGTCGAGCGTTTTACGAGGCCGTATTTCCAGCGAACACTGAGACATCCTTCACTCATCATTTCTTTTTTCTTTCCAAGTCTGACAATTTTCGGATTGATAAAAACAGTATCACCAACAGCTTTTGGAATAGCTTTTTGTGAGACCACAAATATGCACAAGGCCTCATCTATCTGTGGTGCAGCAATAGCTACACCGTCTTCTTCGTTGTGAAGCGCTTTCTTCATTTTTTCTATTATCTCGACAAGTTTTTTAGATCCAATATCTTCAAGTTTGACTGGCTCTGCTACAACTCTAAGTGTTTTATGCGGAGATTGAACAATGTCAGCCATAGAAGTTATTTTAATTGCTTAATATAAGTACTGAGTTCAGTTAGTGGCACTACATCTTGAGAACGAGTTTCCATGTTTCGAACTAGCACATTTTGTTCTACTGCTTCTTTCTGACCGAAAATAATGACATATGGAACACCAGCTTTTTCTGCGACTGCTAGTTGAGCACCGAGAGAATCTTTTGAAAGAGACTGAGCGATTGGCACATGTGCCTTTCGAAGTATTTCAATTACATTTAGGCTTTTTAGTTTCGCTTCGAAACCAACTTGGATGAAATATATTTTTGTCTTTTTCATAATGCGTGGTGCCAAGTTTTTGAACCAAGGTCTCTCTACCACACGGTCCATACCGATGGACATACCCATAGCTGGAATATCTTTTTTGGAGCCGAGCATTTTGCCTAGATAGTCATAGCGACCACCACCAGCAATTGTCAGACTTGTTCCATCTTCTTGTATTTCGCTGATTTCACAGACAGTGTGGGTATAGTAGGAGAGCCCGCGGACAAGTGTTTTGTCTATTTGATAAGCAATACCCATCTCGTCTAGATATTCCAACACCTCTTTGAAGTGTTTCTTGCCACTAGAGGAGAGATAGTTCATTGGGTCAGGCGCACTAGCATTTAGCTCCATAGTCTTTGGGTCTTTTGAATCCAAGATTCGCATTGGGTTGGTCTTCAGACGCTCTTGATCAAGCTCTGAGAGATCCTTGATATGCTTTTTGTAATAATTCACCAGTTCGCGCAGGTATGCCGGGCGAGAATCTTTGTCGCCAATAGAATTAATTGTAACCACTAAATCTTTGGCTCCGGCTTCTTCTAGAATTGTATAAATAGTCTTGATAACCAAAGCATCGACGACGCTTTTTTCACTTCCTAGCGCGTCCACATCAAATTGATAAAATTGTCGGTAGCGGCCTTTTTGAGGTTTATCGTGTCGGAAGACTGGACCTGAGTGGTACAGAAGTACTGGTTGTGGCAAAGATAGCATGCCACCACAAATATAAGCGCGCATAAGTCCAGCAGTGTGCTCAGGGCGCATCGCCAAATGGTCACCACCTTTGGTTTTGAGAGTGTACATTTCCTTGTCGACGATATCGGTACCCACACCCACAGCCGAAGTGAAAGTCTCTTCATGCTCTAGGATAGGAGTTTCGATTGGAGTGAAGCCATAGTAAACAGCCACTTCTTGAGCTTTTTCAAAAAGGCCTTGAAATTTGTAATAGTCTTCTCCCACAATATCGCGCATGCCCTTTGGTGAGGCGGCTTCTTGTTGGGTTCTCTTTTTCTCTACAGGTGTCTTATTCATAGTTAATTTTTCCAGGTAAGTAATCAATTCCTTTAATTGGTAGTAAGCGAAGGAGGGCTCGTCCACGAATATTTGCTTTTGGTAATGTGCCCCAGCTACGAGAATCAAAACTTCCGTTTCTGTTGTCTCCCATAACGAAGTAGTGATCGGCTGTTACATTTACAGTCATTGAGTTTACACTTACATGAGTAATAAAAGGCTCAGAGAGAACAAATCCTTTTGGGTTTTCGGCATTTTTGATAGTTACTTTTGACCCTTCGATAGAAACGGTTTCGCCGGGAAGCCCAATGATGCGTTTAATAAAAAATTTATCAGGTTCTGGTGGGGCACGGAAGACCACAACATCACCACGCTCTGGCTCGCGTAGTTTGTAAGTTACTTCATCTATAAGAAGGTAGTCACCAGTTGCTAGTGTAGGGTCCATTGAAGCGCCGTTGACTACGAATGGGCGAATGAGGAATTGCTGGACGATAAGAGCTAGAACCACAGCGCTGGCAATATAGAGGACATTTTCTAAAAATAGCCTTGTTTTTGATTTTTTTTGCAGATCTTGTGCCTGAACAGGTATTTGGTCCATGAGAGTGCCCCTAGTATAGAGCATAAAAGGATGCGCGACAAGAAAGCGTTTTGATGGTTTAATTGTATGGATGAAAACAATTATTGGCCTTGGAAATCCAGGCAAGAAATATGAAGGAAACAGGCACAATGTCGGCTTTATGGTGCTTGATGCCTTGGCTAAAAAAGAAGATCTTCATTTCAGCGAGAAGAAACTTTTGTCAGCAGAAGTGTCTGATTTTGGTGAAGAGCTACTTTTAGTAAAGCCGAATACCTTTATGAATAACTCTGGGGTATCAGCGAAAGGGGTGGCAAAAAATTATAATACCGATATTGTAGTTGTATACGACGACATAGATATTCCTCTCGGAGAAGTGCGATGTTCGTTTGCGCGCGGAGCCGGAGGACACAATGGTATACAAAGTATTATTGACCATCTCGGTACCAAAGAATTTTTCCGCATCCGCGTGGGAGTGCGACCAGTTCATCCTGAGCTTCAAGACAAAATCCTCCCACCCGACGGTTTTCAGAATTTCCTCCTCAAACCATTTGCACCATTTGAAAAAGAATTAAAAGAACAGGGGATCAAAAAAGCAGTTGCGATCATCGATGCACTCAAAACAAAAACCTTTGGTGAAATAATGACGGAGTTTAATTAGTATGAATGCAAAAGAAAAGCAGAAAGAAATAATAGTTTCTTTTTTAAAACCTCTATTGAAAAAAGAAGGATATAATACAGTGGGACTTACATGGTGGAAAATAAATGGTGCGTTTTTTAATGTAATAAATCTACAAAATTTTTCTTGGAATACAAAAGAAAGTGTTGATTTTACTTTTAACTTTTCTACAGGTTTAGTAAGTACTCTAAAAGATTCAAAGAAAATTACCATCAATGATGGAATTACATATATTAGAGAAAGCTATTTCCCTAAAATAAGTAAGTCTAAGTATCATAATGGAAACAATGGCTACCATATTGATACATCAACAGAGATTACTAATTTTGTTGAAAGTTTAAGTATTGACTTTGAAAATATTATTTTGCCTCAGTTGGAATCATTGTCTTCTCCTGAAGAAGTAATAAAGTTTTATTCAGATGAATTTTGGGCTCCGAGGGTGAAAGAAAGTTTAAATCAAAATAAACATGTTAAAAAATTAGAATAAAAATACCCTTCGCATTGAAGGGTATTTTTATTTAGAAATTATTCAGCTTTCTTCTCTTCTTCTTTTGGAAGATCTTCGAGTTTTTGTTCACCGAAGACAAGAGTCATACGCTGTTCCTTGGGTTCGAACAAAGTCACAGTGAATGGATAGTTTTTACCGAGTTGTAATGCTTCTTTGAGTTTCTCTTCACCACCGAAAGTAGAGTTGTGGACGAGGCCGGCAACACCCTCACGGATTGAGACTAGAGCACCATGCTTGTTGTACTTGATAACCACACCCTTGATGACATCACCTTTCTTGAGAGTTTTTTCAAAAGCTTTCCAAGGGTTTTCTTTGAGAGCTTTGATAGAGAGGGAAATCTTACCATCTTTGATGTCGATAATTTTCGCTTGGACTTTGTCCTTGAGCTTAAACATATTTCGAGGATCTTCTACCAACCCCCAATCAAGCTCACTGATGTGTACCAATCCTTCAAGACCTTCTTCAATTTTGAGGAAGACTCCGAAGTCTACAACACCAGTGATTTCACACATGAGTTCGTCACCGACAGAATATTTACTAATGACTTCTTGTCGCTCTTCTGGGTTACCGTCTTTTTCAGAGAAAATAAGTTTGCCGTCTTTTGGACTCGCAGAAATCATGGTTACTCCGATTTTAGTACCGACAAGCTTCTTGAGCTCACGAAGTATTTTGTCTTTATCAGAGTCTTCGACGCGTGGGTAGTGTTCAGGCTTGAGCTGTGAAGCGGGTAGGAATCCAGAAACACCCTGCCAGTCGATAATAAGTCCACCCTTATTGGCGTCTTTGATAAGTAAATCAAACACAGTCTTATCTTTGATCGCTAGTTCTGCTTCACTCCAAATGAGTGCCTGCTTAGCTTCCTTGAGAGAGAGTTCGATGTAGCCGTCATCGTTTTCTACTTCGACAACTTTGGCCTTGATGATGTCGCCAACATTTGTCTTCTTGATCAGGTCACGAACGGCGATATATTCTCGTCCATAAATAATACCTGTGCCGTATGGAGGCAGGTCTATATAAACCGCAGCCTTGTCGACAGCAATCACTGGTCCTTCGACGAGCTCTTCCAGAGCTGGTCGGACTTTCACTACTTCTCCGCCAGCTGGCGGATGGCTCATTTCTGTTTTTGCTTCTTCTGTTTCTTTTTTCATAAAATAAATCTCTTTAATTTATTTTTTATTCCAAGGAATAAAAAACGGCCACGCAAAAGGTGGCATTGGCCACCTTTTGGAGTTCATTTTCGGCCAGACTGGTCCCAAAAATGAGGTTATTCCAAAAGGGTTGGTTGTTAAATACTCGGTAAAGAGTGAGTAGATAGTAGCATGTTTTATATACCCAGACAAGGATGATAATAATGGTACTTCTGTTATACTGAAGCCCATGGTTATCACATATTTCGGCAAACAGTATTGCAAGCTCACCCTTGGCGACCTGACAATTGCTATAAATCCACCAGCCAAGGATTCCAAAGCTATGCCCAAGCCTCCACGCTTTGGAGCAGACATAGTTTTAATTACTACCAACCATCCAGATTATAATGGCGTGGAAACTGTGACTCTTGGAGACAAGGTCCCGTTTGTTATTGACGGAGCAGGGAGTTATGAGATCAACGGCATATTTATTACTGGCGCAAAAAGTTCAGTAACACTTGATGGCAAAGAATACATCAATACTGTTTACGGTTTTGAATTAGATAATATAAAAATTGTGGTTATAGGAGCTCTCTCTGATGTTGGCACTCTTTCTCCTGAAGCCAAAGAAATAGCTGGAGCTTCTGATATGTTGTTCCTACCGATCGGCGGGGGAGATGTTTTCGATTGCGTCAAGGCTTACAAAGTTGCCACCACTTTTAGTCCATATGTAATCATTCCAGTTGATGCTGATGAAGGCCTCCTAGCAAAATTTTTGAAAGAAGCTGGACAGAAAAATACCGAGATGCAGGACAAGGCAACTTTGAAAAGGAAAGATTTAGAAGGAAAGGAAAATTATATTATTCCACTAACTGCTCAAGGATAATTTCATGTCACCACTACTCGAACACAAACCAGTTCATGTTCGAAGAAAGCTTGCTCTTGGCATTACTGTTGGTTTTGCCGTGTTGCTTTTGGTGGTTATGATTGTGGTCTATAGTGCCCCAAAAAAGGACAAGGGGAAGAATGGGGCAATGACCAAAATAGGCCAATTTTATGCAACAATTTTAGAGAATACGCAATCGTATTTTAGAGACAAAGATGCTATAATAAGTAAGTAAAATATGGCGAAAAAGGAAGAACACAATCCGCCAGCAGGCGGAACAGCTCCACTACAACACGACAAAATCTTGTCGGTTGATATTGTGGGTGAAATGCAGCGCTCCTACATAGATTATGCGATGAGCGTTATTACTGAGCGTGCCCTTCCTGACGTTCGCGACGGGCTCAAACCTGTACATCGACGCATTCTCTATGCCATGCATGATATGGGGCTAACTCATACCACCCGTTTTCGTAAGAGCGCTCTTGTTGTTGGTGACGTGCTCGGTAAGTACCACCCCCA